>CALJKH010000061.1 GCA_937973575.1 uncultured Solirubrobacterales bacterium
CAGTCGTGCCGCGGCCAACGACAGTGCCGGCCCCGATCGTCGCGCGTTCGCGAATCTGCGACTGGTCACCGATCACGCATCCGTCGCCAACTTCAGCTCCAGCGAGCACAATTGCGCCTGCGCAGATGGTGGCGCTTTCACCAATCAGAGTTCGGCCGAATGGCTTGCGAGGTGCACGGCTGTGCGAGGCAAGCTTTGGCTCCCGCCCAACAATGCTGTTCTCACCCACTGCCGAACCAGCTCCAAGCGTGGTTCCTGAGCAGACCACGGCCCCAGCTTCAACGACGACCCCGGTTCCAACCTCTACATCGGCCCTTACGACCGCAGTCGGGTCGATCTGGGCATCTGCGGCCACTTGGGCGCTTGGATCAATGTTCTGGCTCATCTGCCGCCTTCTAACGCGTTTTGAAGGCCTTCCAGCACAGTTACGACCCTGAGTCCGGATCTTCCGTCACTTCGCGGCTGTGTGTCGTTAACGATGGCTGAGACGAAATGCTCCAGTTCGGTGCGAAGTGGCTCTGTGTTGCCAAGCCGTGGTGCCCATGACCCTCCAGCCCGGGTGATGTATTCGCCCCAGGAGTTGGTGTCCTCGTCAAAGCCCTTGTCGTAGACAGTCAGCTTGCCTTCGATCTTCATGTCATCGAACACAGCCATGCGCTTTGAACCAACAACTGTGATGCGACGCTCCTTGTGAGGGTCGAGCCAGGAAAGATGCATGTGCGCTGCAACCCCGGAAGGGAAGCGCAAGTAGCCGAACACGACATCCTCAACGCCGGGCCGCACATAGGCCTCGCCGACTGCAGTCACCTGCGAAGGCTCCTCGCCGAGCAACGAGAGGATGACGGCAACGTCGTGAGCCCCAAGGCTCCAGAGTGCGTTCTCGTCAGAGCGGAGCTGCCCTAGGTTCTGTCGGTTCCCGTAGACGTACCTCAGATCACCAAGCTCACCTTCGGCGATCAACTTGGCAAGCGCCTCAACAGCTGGGTGGTACTCCAACAGGTGGCCAACCATCAGCTTCTTGCCAGCGGCATCAGCTGCCGCCACTGCTCGCTCGGCGTCAGCAACTGACTTAGCCAACGGCTTTTCAACGAAGACATGCTTACCAGCCTCAAGCGCCTGCACGGCTAGGTCAGCGTGAGTCGGAACAGGGGTGGCGAGTGCAACAGCATCAATCCCCTCGTCGGCGAGAACTGAGTCGAGGTCGTCTGTTGTTCGTGCCTCAGGGGCAAGTTCGGCTGCCTTCGCAAGGGCGGCCGGATCAAAGTCGCAGATCGCAGCGAGGTCGCATGAGGACATCGCTGAGAAGTTCCTGACCAAATTTGGCCCCCAATAGCCAAGACCAACAACTGCGATGCGTGGGCGCTCGCTCAAGGAGTTAGCCGCTAGAGCCTTTCCGCCGACTCAGCGTCGGGGCCTGTTACGCCGCGAAGGTCAAGAGTCCACGGAGCCTTCGCGACAACAGCGTCGTGATCAACTCCGGGATGAGCAGTAACGATTACAGCCAAGTCACAGTTCGCAAGGCCTGTGTCTAGGTCGGTGGAAGTGAGACCCAGCGCCGGGATCTCGGGAACGTGCTGATCATGGAATGACACCTCAGCTCCGGCTTCCTTAAGTAGGCGCGCGATCTTCAGTGCTGGCGCCTCGCGCATGTCACCGACGCCAGCCTTGTAGGCAACACCAACAAGGAGAACCTTTGAGCCGTTGAGCGACTTGCCCTGTCCATTGAGTGCTCGGGTAACTCGTTCCACGCAGTAGTACGGCATTTGCTGGTTTACCTTGCCAGCCAACTCAATGAACTCGGTTGACATGTCGAACTGTCGGGCACGCCAGGCGAGGTAGAACGGGTCAACTGGAAGGCAGTGCCCGCCCATGCCAGGTCCTGGCTCGAATCCCATGAAGCCGTAGGGCTTAGTTCCGGCAGCATCAACAACTTCCCAGATGTCGATATTCATGCGATCCGCGAGCATTGCCAACTCGTTGACAAGCGCGATGTTGACAGAGCGGAAGATGTTCTCCAGCAGTTTCGTCAGCTCAGCTGCCTCAGTTGACGACACCGGAAGTACCTCGTCACACACCTTCGAATAGAGATCTACTGCACGCTGACGGCAAGCCTCTGTGAGGCCACCGACGACCTTCGGCGTTGTCCTCAGTGTGTGGTCGGTACGGCCTGGATCTACACGCTCAGGCGAATAGGCAACTGAGAAGTCAGCGCCAGCCTTGAGGCCACTCTGCTCGAGAATCGGAACGAGGCATTCGCGAGTTGTCCCTGGGTAGGTGGTCGACTCGAGGATCACCATCTGCCCACTTCTTAGTACTCCAGCGATTGTGTTGGCAGACGATTCAAGAGGACCAAGATCAGGCTCCCTGTTCCCGGTGAGCGGGGTCGGAACGCAGATGATCAGCGAGTCGCACTCGGCTAGCTCAGCCGGGTCTGTCGTATAGGTCGCGAGGCTCGCTACCTGAGCAAGGTCAGAGTCGGCGATGTCCTCAACATGGCTAGTTCCAGCCTCCAGAGAGGCCACGACATCATTGGAGACATCGAAGCCCGTGACTTCCAATCCCTCGCGCCCAAAGGCGACGAGTAACGGAAGTCCCACATAGCCAAGACCGACGATTCCTACGCGCATTTAATGAAGTCTAAGTGCCGCCACCACGCGCTCCCCAGCACGGGCATCTCCGTACAGGTTTGGCCTGGTATCTGGAAGGTCAGTCGCAAGGGCTTGATTGGCTGCCGCAGAGTCAAGGCCGACTAGGAAGTTCCACCCAGAGTCAACTGTCTCAGTCCACTCTGTCGTGGTTCGCATCGTCACGCAACGCACCCCGTGTAGGTAGGCCTCTTTCTGAGCTCCACCCGAATCGGTCACAAGGGCTGAAGCGTTAGCGAGCAGGCATTGGAAGTCGACATAGCCCAGCGGCTCACACAGTCGAAGGCCCGGAATTCCCTTTAGCCGGTCCTCCAGCCCAAACTCCGCGCTGCGCGCAAGCGTCCTTGGGTGGACCGGGAACACCTTCTCACCTGGCAAGCCCTCAATCACGGTGATCAGCGCGGCTAGCCCTTCCGCAGTGTCGACATTGCCTGCCCGATGGGCTGTGATCAGCAGATACTCGCCTCGCTTCACTCCAAACCGCGTGAGGATCTCCTCACGCCCTGCAAGCCGGCTTCCGACCATCTCGACCACATCGGCCATCACATCACCGACAAGTTCAACCCGCGCGTCCAGTCCTTCGTTCTGAATGTTGCTCACTGCTGTTTCTGTCGAACAGAGGAGCAAGGAGGACCTTCGGTCCGTTTCAATTCGATTTCTCTCCTCAGGCATGTCCATATCGAAGCTGCGCATGCCTGCCTCAACATGAGCGATCGGGACGCCACCGGCTTCAGCTGCCAATGCTCCTGCCAGGGTCGAGTTGGTGTCGCCGTAGAGAAGGACCCATGAGGGCTGAGCCTCGGTGATCCGCTCGGACAAGGCGTGACGCATTGCTTCAACCTGATCAGCGTTTGAGCCCCCTGAAATACCGAGATCAAAGTCTGGTGCTGGAATGCCGAGCTCGTCAAAGAAGACTTGAGACATGGCCTGGTCATGGTGCTGGCCAGTGTGGACCAACACTTCCTCGGCTACCTTCCGCAGCTGGTTCGAAACCGCCGCAGCCTTAATGAATTGTGGCCTGTTGCCTACAACTGTGAGGACGCGCGGCCGATCAGGCAACTGTTTATGAGCCGCCGAGCTGTGACTCAACCAGCTCACTGAACCGGCTTGCCAAATCAGCTGTCACCGGGCCGTCAGCTGGGAACTCTTTGCCGTTGATTGCCTTGACTGGCTGGATCTCACGGGTTGTCGAGGCAAGGAAAGCTTCGTCGGCTGTTGCGAGCAACTCATCGAGACTTGTTGATGCCTCGACAGCGCTTGTCGTCGCAAGAATGTGCCGCCGCGTAATCGACTCGAGGATGCTGTCCGTCAGCGGCGGAGTCTTGACCTCACCGTCGGTAACCCAGAAGAACGTCGCGGTCGGGGCCTCAAGCACCATCCCGTCTGGGGTAACCAAGAGCGCCTCGTCGGCACCGTTCTCAATTGCGATCCGGCCGGCGAGCATGTTCGCCGCGTAGGAGAGCGACTTGACCCCGTCGAGGATGACTGTGGGCTGGTAGGTAACGCTTGACATCGTCACAGCTGTGCCTCGGACAGGAAGTGGCTCAGTAAGGAGAATCCTGTTGCCGCCTCGAGTGGTGACGATGCGAAGACATCCGTCCTTCGGCCCGTTGGCCTTGAGGATGGCGTCAACCTCTGCCTTAAGTGACTCCTCGTCATACGAGAGCCGCAGGTTGGCAGCTGAAGCTGCGAGCCGCGTGAAGTGCTCCTCCAACGCAAATGGAGTTCCTGCATATAGCCGCGCTACTTCAAAGACACCATCTCCACGCAGAAGCCCATCATCAGTGGCGGGCACAACCGCCTCTTCGGCGGGCCCGATCGATCCGTTGATGGAAGCCAGCTCCGAAGTCATGAAGTGGGCCGCGTAGGAATCGAACCTACAACCTTGGGATTAAGAGTCCCCTGCTCTGCCAATTGAGCTAGCGGCCCGGGATTGCCGAATCAGAGACCCGGCGTACCGAGAGGCGAGTTTATCCGCCCAGCGGTGAAATTGAGCTGCCCTGACTGCTCTGTTTCGCCGCCTGCTGTTGCTTGAGCTTGAACTGAGCCTTCGCCGCGATGAACTGGTTCTTCAAAGTTGCCCGTTCTGCGGACGGGATATCGGCCAATGCCTTCGCCGAAGCCTTGTCGCCAACCTTGTTGTTCCCGGCCAAGTAAGCAGCCAAAGCGAGCTGGGCGTAGTTGGGTCCCGTCGGCTCTGCAGCCACGACGATCTCCCAAGCCTTAACGCCATTTTGCCCGTCCGCGAGGCCACCATCGCCATAGGCCTGAGCCATCAGCTTCGCGAGCGTCAGGTCCACTGCACCCTTCTTCTGAAGCGACAGGTACCGCAGCCAGTCAGTTGAGGCTTCCTGCAGCTGCTGCTTACCGACCTCGGTGTACTGGCCGGAATTGGTGTCGAAGCCGGCCGACGCTGCTTGGAAACGGAGGCGGGCTGCTGCGGCCCACAGTGAGGCTTGCTGCGCTGTTGTCAGCTTCACCGTGGCACCTGGAAGATCCGGTGCCCCAGCCTTCTTCTCAGTCTTAGTCGCCTGTTGAACGAGCGAGCTGCCTGAGTTGGCGCCACCGTTGTTCTGGTCCGTGTTGAGCAGACCGAAGCCGCTGCCGCCAACTCCGAAGAGAACGAGTCCGCCTCCGATCAGGATTGCGAGAAATCCGTAAATGATCTTGACGGCGGTTGCCCGCCCTTTGGCTTGCAAGTCGAAAAGCATCAGTCGCTCAAGTCCTCTTCGTGTTGGTTTCTTGGGTCTTTGTAATCAGTCTTAATAGGCACGGGTGGCTCTTCAGCATTTGGATCGTCTAGGTGATGGTCAAGGGCCCAACCCTCGCCGTCGCCATCCTCTCCGTCTCGCCTCTCCGCGACCTTAAGTAGGAGGATACTCAGCCCGTAGAGAACCAGCAGCGGTGCCATCTCAAGCAGCGTGGTGACTGGGTCCACTCCGGGCAACAGGGCGGCAACCACGGCAATGCCGACGATGATGTACCGCCAGTTACGGATCAGGAAGCTACTGCTGACAATCCCGGCTCGATTAAGGGCGAGAAGGCCTACGGGGACTTGGAAGATCAGGCCCATAACCAAAAGGACTGTGGCCACAAAGGCGTAGTAGTCCTTTGCCTGGACAAGGATGTCGAAGGACCCGGAGTTGAAGTTCTGGAGGAAGCTCACAGCCGGTGGCAGAACCATGAAATAGCCGAAGGCAACTCCGGCACAGAACAGGACTGGCACCATCATCATCAGCGGAAAGACGATCCGCCTCTCCCGCGCACTGAAGGCTGGCAAGACAAAGGCGTAGAGCTGCCAGAGAATTATTGGGAGTGCAAAGAGAAGGGCGAAGTAGGCGCTGACGGTAAGGGTGGCTGTGAACGGCTCGCCTACTCCGGTCGTGATCGGCTGTCGTGCCGGAACAACCTTCGGGAGATCTTTTGCTGCTGAGTTAAGACTCGCGGCCAAGGACTGGAAGTCAGCCTTCTGGCCCTTCGGGGTTGCCGGATTCCTTGCGAGAGCTGACGCCGAGTCTGCCGCCGCAGTCAGCTCAGTCCCGAGGCGTACCCCAGCTAAGGCCGCGCCACTCAAGGAGCCTTCTGCCTTAGTACTGGCATGCGGATTAGTTGCCTGCTCAAGCGGCTGGTTAAGGATGTTGATCAGCGCAGCGTTCTGCCAGAAGCAACCCGCAAACGCGATTACTAGGGCGATTACGCAGGTAACGAGCCGAGACCGAAGCTCGTCGAGATGGTCAATGATTGATAGCCGGTCCTCGTGACCGACGGTACGCATAACAGAGGCCATTAGCTAGCCCGAAGCCCAATGTTAGGCGTCAGGGGTGCCCGTCTTCTCTGGCGATGAAGCCGTTTGCTCTGCTGCCTTGGGCTTTTCGTCGGCGAGGGGAGCCTCAATCTCTTCGTCATCCTTGTGGTTACCCGAGATCGAGTCCTTGAACTCACGCATGCTCTTACCAAGTGCCCGGCCTGCCTGAGGAAGGCGCTTAGGACCGAAAATAAGCAGAACGATTCCCAGTACAACGATTACTTCGAGCGGGCCCACTTGGTTGAACATCTTGGCTGTACCTCTCAGTGTTTGAAAAGCCTGTCGTTGACCAGATTACCGCTGCAGCCCTTCTCAAGCCTATGTTGCCATGCTAATCGCGAGTTATGCGACTCGTTCGACCAACGCGCGGGCGACGAGTTTGAAGGCCTCCGTCGATACTCCTGGCAACCCATCGGCGACCTGCTCAGCAGTGGCCATCATCAACAGGGCCTCATCCCGCACTCGATCGGTAGCGCCACAGGACACGATGCGGTCACACACCGCTTCAGCGGACTCTGCATCAAGTCCCTGTAGGTCAAGAGTTGCGAGTGTTGGGTCTAGCTCCTGCGCTTCAATTAGCGGCAAGTTGACAGTTCCATCTAGAAGGTCTGTGCCCCTTGGCTTTCCAGTTCGCTCAACAGGCCCCGTCACATCTAGAACATCGTCAAGCATTTGGAACGCAACTCCTACGCCAGCTGCAAAGGCGTCAGCACCCTTAGGGTCAAGGCCGCCGGCCCGAGAGCCCAGCACAGCGGCAGCCTGGAACAGGCGAGCAGTCTTTAGGCGGCATCGCTCGGCGTAACGCTCACGAGTCACATGGAGGTTCCACGCGTCGGCTCGCTGGAGTAGCTCGCCTCGGGCGAGGTCGGAGCCGGCCTGAGCAAGAAGCGCAACATCCTCGGGCCCTGTTTCTACGAGGACCCCGAAGGCTGCGGCAAAGAGCCAATCACCTACAGCGACTGCTGCCGTTCGGCCGCCTTCTGCGACAACAGTTGGAGCGCCGCGCCGAGTATCGGAGCGGTCAATGATGTCGTCGTGAACGAGAGTGGCAGCGTGGACAAGCTCCACCGCGGTTGCGGCTCGGACGACTGCCTCGCCATCCTCTGGTTCGGGGCCTGCCGCCAAGATCGCCAGCAAGGGACGAAGCCTCTTCCCTCCACCTCCAGCTGCCTGGACTGCAAAGGCGTTGATTGGCTCCTCGGCCTCCGCAGTGACTGAGTGGATCCGCTCCTCAACTGCGACCAGAAGCTCAACAGCTCGCGGCCCCGCCGCCTCAAGGACTGCGGCTACCTCATCACCTGCCATCGGGATTTAGGCTTCCGGTTTAATGCCGACGTGGATCGCGATGATCCCGCCAGCAGTGAGGATCCAGCCGATCTTCGAAAGTCCTGCGCGGTCCATGGACGCTGCCAGTCCCTCGGGACCAGGGAAGCGCTTGACCGAATTCGGAAGGTAGTTATACGCCGCCTCGTCGCCTGCCACCTTGCCAAGCGCGGGGACAATTCGGTCGAACCAGAGGCCATGGAATGTTGAGAGAGGGGGCTTGACGGGAGTCGTAATCTCGAGGATCACAACCCTGCCGCCTGGCTTGACGACCCTGGTCATTTCGCTCAGGCCCTTGTCAAGGTCCCCAAAGTTACGGGCACCGAACCCAACTGTCGCTGCGTCGAAAACATCGTCGGGGTACGGCAGTTCAAGAGCATTTGCCCACTCGAAGCGAACGCCCTCGATGTCGCGCTCTGTGGCCTTGTCGCGAGCAAGGTCAAGCATGCCCTCAGAGAAGTCTGATCCGACCACATGACCCTCGGGGCCAACCCTGCGTGTCAGCTCAAGCGCGAGGTCGCCAGTACCGGTTGCAACATCCAGAACGCGACCGCCAACTGGTACTTGCGCGAGGTCGGCAGCTCGCTCGCGCCAACGGTGGTGTAGGCCGGCAGTCATAACTTGGTTCATGCGGTCATAGACACCGCTGATCCGGTCAAACATTGCCCGAACTTCCTGTTCAGGCAGAGTGCCGCTATCTGACCCGTTTGCCTGGTCAGCAGGAGTCATCAGACTCTCCCTAGTTCAGCTGGCCGAGGAAAGCGACCATTGCCTTGAACTTCGCAGGGTTGCTCTCTTCGAGACCCTTGAAGGAAGGCATTGGTGAAGTTGGGTTGCGCAGTGTCTGCGCAATCGCCTGCTCAGGGAGCTTGTTGGCGATATGGGTCAGCTTCGGACCGAGACCATCGTTGCCGTTCTCACCGATCTGGTGGCAAGCGAGACAGCCGGATTGACCCACAACAGTCTTACCTTGCTCCCACTGAACGAGCGCGGCGCCAGTAAGCCCTGACGGCGCCTTCATCTCAATCTCGTTTGGTGATCCAGCACTAGCGCCCATGTATGTCAGGTAGCCCATTGCGAAGATCGCGAGGATGCCTGCCGTTGTTGCAATCGGGCGACGAAGTGGGTGACGCTCTGCTCCACGGTCATAGAACGGGAGGAGCATCAGAAGGATGATTGCGATTGTCGGAACGCCGATTGTCGCGAGCGGAACAAGCTGTGGTGGCTTGATGATTCGAAGCAGCTCGAACAGGAAGAAGAAGTACCACTCTGGGCGTGGAACGTAAGTTGTTGAAGTCGGGTCGGCCTTAGGACCAAGTTCAGCGCCGAGCACCAGCGACATGCCAATGATGATCGCCATTACGACGACGGCCATGATGCTGTCTTGGGCTACTGAATACGGGAAGAACGGCTCGCCTTCAGCCTTCAGCTGGCCGTACTCGCGGAGGTATTCCTCTTTTTCCTTGCGATTCATGCGTCGGCCTTCTTACGTGGCTTGTTCCATGGTGGCGATGTCGTACCAAGACGCATTACCAGCCATAGGTGGGCGCCGATCATTGCCCCGATTGCACCGGGCACAAGAAGCATGTGGATGGCATAGAACCGGGAGAGAGTCATCGCACCAAACTCAGGTCCAGCGCGAAGGAAGTCGCTCAAGTACGGGCCAGCAATTGGGCCAGTGCCGTTGATGTTGACGCCTACGATTGTTGCCCAGTAAGACCGCTGGTCGAACGGAAGCAGGTAGCCGGTGAATGACATTGTCATCGTCAGGATGAGCAGGACAACGCCGATTACCCAGTTGAGCTCACGCGGGTACTTGTAGGCGCCGTAGAAGAAGGTCTGTGCCATGTGCAGGAACACAAGGACCACCATTACGGTCGAGCCCCACTTGTGCATGCCCCGAAGGAACGCCCCAAGGAACGCTTCGTTCGTGGTGTAACGAATGGACTCGTAAGCACCAGTAGTTGACGGGTCGTAGGCCATCGCGAGGAACACGCCAGTTACAGCCTGCGAAAGGAAGGCGAACATGACTGAGGAGCCGAGTGAGTAGGTCCAGTCGTGGCGAGGAACCTTGCGGAAGAGAGCCCAGCGAACTGCACCGCTGAGCTGAAGGCGCTCGTCAAGCCAGGCTCCAGCGTGGATTCCGCTCTCTGCGGCCTGATCCAAAGCGTTGCCAGGGTTCTTGGTTCCGGCACGGCGAGGCTGGAGCTTCAGCGAGTCCGGGATTGGCGGAAGAAGTTTCTTGAGATCTGGCATCTACTGAGTCGGTGGGTCCGAAAGCTTCGGAGTTGAGAAGCGGGCTGGGTACATGAACTGGCCGATGCCATCGAGCGGCTCGCCTGGATCACGAGGTGAGAAGCGAGTGAACTCTGAGTTGACGCTGTAGCGAGGACCAACTTGGACTCGGTTGTTCCGGTCAAGCAGGCGCTTCGAATCCGTGATGACAGCGCCTGAGCCATCAACAATCTGCGTGTAGAAGCGGTCCAGGGGACGCACTGGTGGGCCGCCGATGACAGTTCCCTTGAAGTCGTAGACGCCGCCGTGGCATGGGCAAACGAAGCGCTCGGCTGCTTCAACGAAGCGAACCGCGCAACCAAGGTGCATGCACCGTGTGGAAACAGCTACGACGTTGTCGAAGCTGTCCTTCACTGGACCGTCGATTGCCTTGTTGTGCAGGCGCACGTAGGTAGTTGAGTAACCAGCCTCGCCGATTCCCTCAACGATCTGGAAGGTCTTTGGTCGGTAGGTGTCAGAGCTGAAGTCGCCCAGGTTGCCGATGTCCTGCCACTGCCACTTCTGGCGGGTGAAGACTGGGCCGAGGGCAAATCCAATTGCTGGGAGCGCGAAGGCTCCTGCGGCGAGTGCGCCAGCACCGTGAGCGGTGCCAGTCATCAATCGGCGTCGGGTGATCGTCTCACCTTCGAACGCACCCGGCATGTCGCGGTCGATGGTGTAGGGAGACTTGGTTCGCTTGCGGTTCTTATCAGCCATATTTGGGGCGGTCTGGGACTCGGTCGCACATCCTATACGGGCGGGAACAGGTGCGAAGGCCCGTCAACTTTCCGCCTCGCCGATTGAGGCGCAAGTGGAGCTCCAAAAGCTCTCGGCAGCGCCCGATTCCGACCCGGCCATCGCGGTCGCAGAATCCTTAATTAGCCTGCTAAGAGAGGCAATTGCGGACCTACTCCCGGTCGCTGCAACACGCTCAAGTCCCAATGCATAAAGGCGATCGCCAGCCAGAAGCGCGAGGTCCGAATCTGGCGTATTAAGAACACGCCCATCACCCCAGTGAAGAAGATGTCCCTCTCTGATCGCCTCTACTCCGACTCGCAGTTGGGGATCAATCTCTGCCTGCAATTCGTCTGTCGGGCTCGGTGGTGAGACCTCTGGAGGGCTGATCAGCGCCTCCGCGAGCAGCGGGGCGTCTTGCTTGAGCTCTGCGTGAATCTCCGCGAGCGGGTTCATGCGATAGCTGCGAAAGCTGCGGCGGCAGCCTCGATGGTTCTGTCAATCACCTCGTCGTCATGCGCGAGTGACGGGAACCAAGCCTCGAATTGGGACGGTGGTGGGTAGATGCCGCGGGCGAGTAGCGCTCGGCACCAGTCTGCGTACGAATCGCGGTCGCAGGCCTGAGCCTCAACGTAGTTCGTAACTGGCTCCTCGCTGAAGAAGACAGTCATCAGGCCAGGCTGGGTTGCAACCTGAACCGGCCTGTCTCCAGCAGCGCTGCGCATCCCCTCGGCAAGGCGTTCCGTGGTTGCTGAAAGCTTGAGGTAGGCATCCTCATTGAGCTGCCCAAGCGTCGCGAGACCAGCGGCAACCGCGAGTGGGTTACCGGAGAGAGTTCCAGCTTGGTAGACGTCACCGGCTGGGGCAATGTGCTCCATCAGATCTCGCCTGCCGCCGTATGCGGCTGCTGGAAGTCCGCCGCCAACAATCTTGCCGAAGACAGTCATGTCGGGCTGGATCCCGAAAAGTTCCTGCGCTCCACCGGGCGAAACACGGAAGCCGCTGATCACTTCGTCAAATACCAGTAGGGCGCCGTTTGAGTCTGCTAGTTCGCGAAGGAGTTCGAGGAAGCCCGGTGCCGGTGGCACCACTCCCATGTTGGCCGGAACAGGCTCAGCCAGGATCGCTGCGAACTGGTGGCTTGCACATGCAGCAACGACAGCCTCAGTGTCGTTCCAAGGCACAATGATTGTCGCGGCAGCTGCAGCTGCTGGAACTCCTGGGCTCCCTGGCACCCCGGCAGTTGCCAACCCAGACCCGGCCTCGGCGAGGAGGCCATCAACATGCCCGTGGTAAGCCCCAGAGAACTTCAGCACTGCCTCGCGCCCCGTCGCAGCGCGGGCCAGCCTGACGGTGCTCATCGCTGCTTCTGTTCCGGAAGAGGTCATTCGCAGCATCTCGACCGACGGCAGCCGGCGGGAAACCTCTTCAGCTAGCTCCACCTCAAGCTCGGTAGGAGCACCAAAGGTTGAGCCCTTTTCAAGTTGGGCCTGCACTGCTTCAACAACGGCAGGGTGAGCATGACCGAGGATCAGTGGCCCCCACGAACAGACGTAGTCGATGAAGGAGTTTCCATCTACATCGGTGATCTCACAGCCTTGGCCGCGATCAATGAAGAGCGGGTCGCGGCCGATGGACCGCATTGCCCGTACCGGTGAGTTGACTCCCCCCGGCATTACTGCCAGTGCGCGCTCGTAGAGAGCTTTGGACTTTGAGTCGTCGAGGCCTGAAGTCATGAATGAATTTTGAACAGTTGAAACGCGGCGTTAGAGCCCGCTCGAGTGTTCAGCTTCCCACTGCTCAAACTCTCCGGTGAAGTACTGCATCCGAATCTTCTTGAACTCAGTTGACGAGTAGAGGACGGAGCGCTCGTGAATGCCCGTGTCCTCTGCGATCGCTTCGAGGATTGCATCGCACTCCTCCTTGGAACGGCCGTGAGCCATCGTGAACAGTGCGTATGGCCAGTCGGCATAGGTTGGGCGCTCGTAGCAATGGGAGATGCCGCGATAGGCAGCCATGCGGCCACCGATCTCAAGCACCTGGTCCTGAGGAACCTTCCAGACGCCCATTCCGTTAGCGCTGAATCCAGCCCGACGGTGGAACAGGATCGCCGCGACTCGGCGCAACAGTCCACGCTCCTGCATTCCCTCAAGGTGCTCAAGGAACTTCTCCTGTGACACGCCCACCTCAGCTGCTGCGGGGGCGTAAGGCTCAGGGATGATGGGCATGTCGCCCTGTAGAGCCTTGATGACTGCGATGTCGAAGTCGTCGTAGTCAACAGCGTGAACTTCAACTGGCTTGACTGCCTCAGCCTGAGGCGTCGAGAGAGCCTCAGTTCCACCCTTCATCTCCAAGTCCATTCTGATCTTGAACAGGTTGAGAGTCGGCAGTGCTCGAACTGAGGTGGCGCCAGCTTGCTCGGCAAGGACATCGAGTGTTCCCTGAAGGCCAAGTTTGGAATCAGGTGTCGTGGCGATCGTGAACCACATGTTGAACTCGTTGTCGCGAAGGTAGTTGTGGGTTACGCCAGGGTGAGCGTTGATCACCTTGGCTGCCCGATGCGGGTTCTCAGCATCAACCTTGGCAGCCACCAGCATTGACTCAAAGCCAAGAGCGCGAGTGTCAAAGATCGGAGTTACTTGGCGAATGATCCGCTCCTTGATCAGTCGCTCGACGCGTGTGAGTACTTCGTCCTCAGTAACGCCTGCGGCTTCGGCCACTGCTTGATACGGGCGAGGAGCAATAGGGAACTTGCCCTGCATGAGGTTGAGGAGCTCACGATCGAGATCGTCAAGCGGGACGGCTGACCCGTCCTTCCTGCTTCTGGTTTTCGGCTTGGCTACCGGTCGCTGAGCCACTTGGCGGCCTCCGTTGCGTGATAGGTGATGACGTTTTTTGCTCCAGCCCGACGAATCGCGGTGAGCGATTCGAGGACAGCCGCTTGCCGATCGAGTCGGCCTTGCTCTGCGGCTGACTCGATCATGGCGTATTCGCCACTGACTGCGTAGCCGCAGACTGGAATGGGCACTTCGGCACTCACATCGCGGATTAGATCAAGTGCCGGCATTGCGGGCTTAACGATCAACGCGTCAGCGCCTTCTTCAACGTCAAGCCATGCCTCACGCAGGGCCTCCTGAGCGTTGGCAGCGTCCATTTGGTAACCGCGCCGGTCTCCCTTGCCTGGTGCTGAATCCGCTGCTTCGCGGAATGGTCCGTAGAACGCCGATGCGTGCTTAACGGCGTAAGACATGATCGCCGCGTAGCTAAGCCCGTTGGTATCGAGCCCAGCCCTGATAGCGCCTACGCGGCCATCCATCATGTCGCTCGGGGCGATGATGTCCGCTCCAGCAGCTGCCTGACTTACCGCCGTCTTGGTGAGCAGCGGCAGGGTTGCATCGTTATCAACATGGCCATCTGAGCTGACCACTCCGCAGTGCCCATGGTCGGTGTAGGCACAGAGGCAAGTGTCGGCAATCAGCACTAGGCGATCGCCGAACTCATCTCGGAGACGCCGGAGTGCTTGCTGGACGATCCCATCGTCCGCCCAGGCCCCACTTCCCTCCGCGTCCTTTGAATCGGTAACACCAAAAACCAGCAACCCACCAACGCCAGCGCTGACCGCCTCGTCAGCAAAGCGATCTGCTGAATCGAGATCGAGTCTGGAAACGCCTGGCATTCCTGCGATTGGAATCTCGCCTGATCCCCCGTGAACGAAGATCGGGGCGATCAGATCTTGGGGAGCGAGGTTTGTCTCGCGGAATAGCGAGCGCAACGCCTCAGTTCGGCGCAACCTGCGGGGGCGTGCAGAGGGGAACGACATCACGACCGAGGATAGGCCAGCGGGCATGTTGGAGCGGCGCTCGGGCCAACGCTCCCGGCCCGTTCGGCGGGCCTACGGGTCGGAAGCCTGCCGGCTGGTCGGCCCCCACGGCTCGAGGACGACATGTCTGCGTAGGTACTGAACAGTCTCGCGAACGACGGCCGTCAATGGAAGCGCCATCAACGCTCCGACCACTCCGTAGAGGCTCGCGCCAAGCAGAAGGGCGAAGAGCACAACCAAGGGGTTGATCCGCAGCGAATGGCTGAAGACCTGCGGCGCGACGATATGTCCTTCAATTTGTTGCAACGCGATGAAGATCAGTGCAACCCAGAGAGCTGTCAATGGGTCGTTCACCAGTGCCAGCAGGATCGGCGGTACCGCGCCAAGTACAGGCCCTATGAACGGGACCAACTCCATGAGTCCGTAGAAGACGCCGAAGAACACTGCGTAGGTTTGGCCATCCGGGAAGAGGCCGATAACGCCAGCGAGCCACATGGCAAGTCCAGCGCTAAAGCCCATTACGAGGCTGAACAGCAGCTGACCCCGGACATAGCCGAACACTGCCCGCTGAACAGCTGTCGGGTAGTCGTCACCTAGGGATCCATCACCTGGTGGCATAACTGACCTCACGATTCGTCCAATTGACTCTGCGTAGAGGAGCATGTAGATCGACAGGACGATCACGAGAATCACGGCCAGCGAGAACGATGCTGCGCTCTGGAGAAGCGACTGAGTGAACGAGACGATGTCACCCGAGCTCTTTGAAAGCTGCTTCTGGATCACTGAGACTGCTGGCTGGCCCTGGCTCTTAATCTGAAGTTTGAGACCTCTCGCATCAGTCCATTTCTGCAGCGAATCAAGCGAGTGACCCGCGCTACGCGTGAGGGTGGGAACCTCTTTCTGAATAGTGCTTACTTGGTCTGTGACCGGGTTAGCTACGAGAGCACCGACAATTACGAGACTGATGAAGAACCCCAGATACACGACAACCACGGCAAACGCTCGCCTCAAGCGCAACCGCGAGGAGACGCGCGTAACCAACGGGTTGAGGATCAGCGCGATAACGCTCGCGACCGTGAACAGGACGAGTACTGGTACTGCAGCGCCAGCCACTCCGCTAATCAGCAGGGTCGACAGAACCAGCGCGACAACCTGCACCCAGTGGGGAATGACAACTTTTGCGCCGGGCTCGACGGAAGTCGGCTGTTCCTCTGGCGATTCCTCTGGCATCAAGGCGATTATCGGATCGGCTGCGGCGTGAACGGGATTCTCTTCATCGGTGATGTTGTGGGCAGCGCTGGCAGGCGAGCTCTGCTCACGCTCCTACCGCAGCTTGTTGAGGAGTTCGACCCTCTCTTCACGGTCGTCAATGGCGAGAACGCTGCTGCCGGCAAAGGGATCACAGCCAAGATTGGTGAGGAGTTCTTTGCGGCAGGTGTTGATGCGATCACTCTTGGTAACCACGCCTACAAGCGCAAGGAGGGTTGGCCGCTTCTAGACGACGACCGTCGTGTTGTTCGGCCAGCTAACGACCTGATGACTCACCCGGGCCGTGGCTCTACGGTCGTCGAGAAGAACGGGGTTCGCCTCGGCCTTCTGAACATCAGCGGCAACCATGGGATGAGCGCGCCGCACCCGTTTATCCAAACAACGGAATCGACACTCTCTGACCTTGCCCCTCGCTCAGACCTGATCTTGGTTGACATGCACGCTGAAGCAACGAGCGAGAAGGTTGCCCTCGGCTGGATCCTTGACGGTCGAGTCACAGCCGTGGTTGGCACACACACTCATGTACCTACATCTGACGCTCGCGTCCTGCCGGGTGGAACTGCCTACATCACCGATGTCGGAATGACTGGATCACGCGATGGCGTGATTGGTGTCATTCGCGAGCAGGCAATCGAAGGGATGCGCACCCGGTTGCCAGTCCGGTTCGAGCCGGCTGAGGCTGACCCTTGGCTTAACGGAGTGATGATCCAAGTGGACGACTCCGGCAAGGCGACCCAGATCACGCAGGTTCTGCGGCCTGCCTAAACGCTGACTCTGGCGCCGGGATCACCGGCTTGATCTGAGGGTCGTCAAAGGTAGGTCCGGTTCGCTTCGTGTCAACTGCTCCCCTGACGCTCCAATCAGCTTGGAGGGCCACGAACATCGCTGGCAGGAACCAGATCAAGTAGGTGTAGAACCAGTAGATCGCCATCAGCTGGACAGCGATCAGAATCGCTGCTGAGAGCGCAGCGAGGTTCACCACAGTCCGCTTGCGAGCCACCGGGCGGAAGGTGGCCAGCAGGATCAACGCAGCGGTCAACACTCGCCAGCTAAGGCGGGACCACTCAGGAAGGTGCCAGTAGCCCCACGCCGAGAACGGTGAGTCGCGGCCTGCTTGGAAACCAACTGTCCGGTGGTAGACGGCCATTGGGTCGGAGAAGTAAGGGATCATCACCACTGCGCCAGCGACGGCACAGGCGATCGCGTAGACGATCACATCACGCAAGCGTGAGCTTCCTTTGACTCGCCAGAAGATTGGGACGAGCGTGAGCGACGCCATCTTGGACATGCCGCCGACCACTGCCGACGCTCCACGGAGAAACGCGCCGCGCGTCTTCCCAACGGTTGCGGCTAACAGCGTGAGGGCGAGCAGGGCTGCGGGTAGGCAGTCGTTTGCTGCGCACATAGCCACATAGAGAGTGAACGGGCAGGTGACCCAGAGCCAAGTTAGGAGTAGTGCGCCGGGCGGGCCCCGCAGCCGCCAGCCAACGAGTGCCATCAGGCCAATCGCAAGAAGGTCGATCACGATTGCGCCCGCACCCGCGGCAGCCAACCGCTCGTCGTTTGAGTTGGCATCGAAGATCGCAGCAAACGGAACATAAGCCGCCCAGGTGACAGGGCCGTAGGTGTCACCCCGGTTAATCCGCTCTGGGAAATGGCCGTAGACCGCCTGTCCACTGAAGAGCTTGTTCGCCCCAATCACACTCGCCTCACCCACATCAATGACGTTTCCGTCAGCTGCGGCAAAGGCGGCTCTGAAGCCGATCAGGAAGACAATGCCCGCCAGCATCACCTTTGGGCCGATCCAAGTCGTAAGCCCACCCGGCTCCTGCTTGCTGCGGCCAAGGCCGCGCCAGATCATCCTTCCGAGGAGCCAAAGGATTGGCGGGTAAAGAGCCGGAGTTGAAATGTCAATCCGGCCACGGTTGAAGCCTGCGATCGAGATTGAGAGAAGAGCAATCGCTCCGATGTCCAAGTGGGCGAGCTTGGGTCTCCCTCTCGGAATAAATGGGAGCAAGAAAAGGGCTAGCAGCGGGAGCCATATCCAGAGAGCGGACGCGTCCTTACCGAACGCCCCTGGGTAACCGCGCGCCATCGTCCACGCCGCCTGGAAGCCCGTCCACTTCTCAAGAACCTTGCCGTCCTTCTTGGCAACAAATACCTCTGCGACGAGCTGGCCGTCCTTTGTCCAAAGCTGCTCACGCCAGCGCTTGTCCTGCTTGGTCGAGTCCCAGTGCGAGCCAGGGTTGTCCCGGATCTCGCTCTTCACTGCTGGCAGACCCTTCGCAATCTGGAGTGCCTCAGCGCCGGTAATTCCGCCGCTTGAAGCGATCGCCTGACCGGGCCCAATCAGGGCGGCCGCTGCCAGCACGCTGGCTATGCCAAGGCTACGAGTTCGCACCCGACGCATTCGCCATCCCGAAGTGATCAGTGACCATTCCTGCAATGTCGCGGATCCCCCACTCGCTCTTGGCTGCGCGGGAGTCAGGCCCAGTCCCCGCCCAGAGGAGAACCCCGTTGCTGTCTGACCTGTGGAGCGAACCGTGGCTGCCGCCGCCGAGGTGTGAGGCTCCGCCCCAATCTAGGAACTCACAGCCTGGAGCCGCGGAGAAGAGAACATCTCCCGCCTGTGGGCAGTTGAGCGCCGACCAGATCCGCCGTAACGCGTCCGGATAATCACGACTAACAACTTGTCCGCCACCAGCGACTAAGTCCAAGACGGAAAGGTCGCCATCAACTGACCAGTCGCCACCGTGGCCGTCGACTAGATCCCCGCCAGGGGCGAATCTAAGTTCGGCCCCCATCTTCATGACACGGGCTTCGCCGGCCCCCATCATCATCGCGAGGTCAACTCCGCTTGACCTGAGCGCACTCGCTGCTGCACGCTCGGCAGTGGCAGCCCGGTCATCGCTCTTGAGGACGTAAACCATTGCTGAACGCTGGGCCAGCCCAACTGCAATCTCCTGAGCTTCAATGCCTGAGTCATTCGGGGTCCTAACCCACCAGTCCTCAAAGGTCGCGAGCAGGTCAACCTTGCGTTCGACGAGCGCGTGGCCGTGGTCAGCAGCGACGATGATCCCGTAGCGGTCTAGCAGCGCATCGATTCCTCCGGCGGCATCAGCTAAGCGCTGTAGCTGTGCATCAGCTTCAGCTACTGAGTCGACCTGTGCGTCCGGGCCATGCTTGTGTGACCAGGTGTCGTTGTCAGGTAGCGAGAAGAGCATGAAGTCAAAGTCGTCCTGTGCCACCATCTCTGAGCCCACACAGCCGGTGTGGCGGTCGCGCACACCTGGCATTCCAAGCTGTGATTTACAGCCGGTCTTACGCGAGGAAAAGAGATCCGCGTAGAACAAATCCCGGGGCCCGTTGACCGGCTCGCGGAACAGCGTGCTGGTCGCAAACCTTGCGAGTCGGGACTCCCTCGCCGGCCGATGCTCGTGCGGTCCTCGGTAGATCAGATAGGTAGTCCCGACAGTTCTAAGCCCCTCAGCCTCAAGCGTTTCGAACACTGTCGGAACATCAGGTGAAAGGTGATCGCGGTTCATTGAGTAGACGGTGTCAGTGAGAGTCCTCGCGATCCCCTGGCGCCGGCCCGCGGCAAAACTGGACCCGTACTCGACGTAGCGCCGTTCCTTGCGGTGGTACCAATTCATTGAAGGGATGTGGTGCTCGTCAGGGCCCTTCCCGGTCGCAATGGTCGCGGCGCAAACCGGAGTTACAGAGGGGAAAGACGCCACGCTGTCGTCGACATAGACACCCTCGCCCATCAGCCTCGCGAGTACGGGAGCTGTCCCGTTGGCAACCGCCCGCTCAATTGCGTCGGGTACAAGTCCGTCAATGACGGCGAGGATCAGTCCGCGGCTGCTCATACTGGCGGTCACGGTAGCGGGCAGGGCGAACCAGACCGCCCTCGTGCCACCAGCCGCTATTGCCTCCGGTACCTTCCACCTGCAGTGAGTACCGACGACCGCAAACCAACTTCCGGTGCGGACGCTGGCGTAATCGCCCGCTATTCGAACCTCTTCGCCCAACGCACTGGGAGCATGACTTCCTCAGCGATGCGCGACCTTATGTCGATCACTGCTCGCCCCGAAGTGATCTCGCTTGCCGGAGGGTTGCCGGATACATCGACCTTCCCGCCAGAGTCGTGGGCCTCACTGATGGGTGGACTCGCCGCGAAGGAGCTTGCTAATGCTCTCCAATACGGGCCGACCGAGGGCCTGCCGGATGCTCGCCTCAGCGCAGTCGAAGTGATGCGCCACGAGGGAATCGAAGTTGATCCAGACGAAGTCCTGATGACAACCGGAGGCCAGCAAGGCCTCGACTTGGTTTGCAAAATCCTCGTTGATCCAGGCGATGTGATCATCGCTGAGGGGCCAACCTACCCAGGGGCTATCACCGCCTTTAACGCTTACCAACCGCGGGTCGAGCATGTGCTCACAGACAACGACGGCATGGACCCTGCGGCTCTCCGCGAGAAGCTCGCCGAGCTCGATGCCGAGGGCGCCCGAATCAAGTTTCTCTACCTCATCCCAAACTTCCAGAACCCATCCGGGGTAACCCTCTCTGAGGAGCGCCGGAGAGAGATCGTGGCGATTGCGCGTGAACGCGAGCTTCTGATTGTGGAAGACAATCCGTACAGCCTTCTTCGCTACGAAGAGGACTCGATTCCGTCCCTACTTGAGATTGATGGTGGAGAGTCAGTTATCTACATCGGCACCTTCTCGAAGATTCTCTCGCCCGGTATTCGGTTGGGTTGGATTACTGCCCCAAGGCCGGTTCTCGACAAGTTCAACCTCGCCAAGCAAGGCGCCGACCTCTGCTCCTCCTCTCTATCGCAGCACTTTGTAAGCGCTTACCTAAACAGCGGCCATTGGCCTGACTACATGACAAGCCTGCGTCGGATCTACAAGGCTCGCCGCAACGCAATGCTCGAAAGCCTCGAAGCAGAAATGCCGGAGGGAACCACTTGGACCCAACCGGCAGGCGGCCTCTTTATCTGGGCCACGCTGCCCAGCTACATCGACACAACCGACCTCCTTGCTCGCGCTCTGCGCGACAACGTGGCCTTCGTCCCGGGGCGCGCTGCGTGGACTAATGGAATGGGGTCGTCCTCAATGCGTCTGAATTTCTCAGGAGTCGACGAGGAACGAATCCGCGAGGGGATCAGCCGTATCGCAGGTGTGGCGCGTGAACAGGTTGACCTCTACGAGACGATGATGGGCAAGCCGAAGCCAACACCTAAGGCCGACGCCCCAAGGGCCGAGGGCGCAAAGGTCGTTCCGCTTCCAACACGCAGAGCCGCAGGAGAGAACCGATGAAGATCGCAGTCCTTGAAGGTGGCCGATCCTTGGAACGCGGCGTCTCATTGCGAACCGGCACTCGCGTAAAGGAAGCCCTTACCCGTCTCGGGCACGAGGTCGTGTCGGTCGACGCTGACACCCAGATGATCAGCAACCTCCGTAGCGAGAAGCCAGACATTGCCTTTGTCGCCCTCCATGGCCGTGACGGCGAGGACGGGACCGTGCAGCAAATGCTCCGCCTACTTGGCATTGCCCACACTGGCTCAGACGTTGCCGCGGCAGCTCGAAGTGGAGATAAGTCGATTGCGAAGCGGCGCTTGATCGCGGCTGGCCTGCCAACTCCGGACTTCTTCGTTCTTGACGCGACAGCAGTTCGAGATCTCGCCGCAGTGCAGGTTGTCCCCGAGATCGGTGAGCGACTCGGCTGGCCGCTGATCGTCAAGCCAGCTCTTCAGGGGTCCTCTCTTGGAGTGAAGCTTGTTGAAGCCGCCTCTGAGGTACCGGGCGCGCTGCTCTCCGCCCTCTCTTACGACTCCAAGGTCCTCCTCGAGAAGTTCCATTCGGGCCGCGAGCTGGCAGTCACAGTGATCGGTGAAACATCGGGAACCAAAGCCTTCCCACCAGTTGAGGCGATCCCAGTCAGCGCCGGCTACGACTTTGAGGCCCGCTACGAGATCGGTGCAACTCGGTTTGAGTGCCCGCCCGACCTTGACCCCAGTCTGATTGCGACAGCGCAGGACCTCGCCGTCAAGACATTCGATGCTCTCGATTGCTCTGGAGTTGCACGAGTCGACCTAATTCTCAGCGACGACGGCAGTTTCACGATCCTCGAGCTGGACTCAGTGCCCGGATTAACTCAGACAAGCCTTGTACCACTGGCTGCTGCAGCCGGTGGAGTCGAATTTGATGCTCTTGTCGAGCGCATGCTCGACCTCGCAGTGCGGCCTTAACTAGCCGTCCTGGCCGCCGGCGAAGTCCTCTGGGCTTACATCCTCGAGGAACTCCTTGAACTTCTCAACGACCTCGTCGGTGTCCTCGTTCTCATGCTCGAACTCGATCGAAGACTCCTCGACTACATCTTCCGCGGCAAAGATCGGCGCCCCGCTGCGAACTGCCAGTGCAAGGGCATCACTTGGGCGTGAGTCAATTTCGATTTCGCGACCATCGCCAGTGGCAATCGTGATCGAGGCGTAGAAGGTGTTGTCACGAAGCTCAGTAATGGAGACGCGCACACACTGTGCGTCAAGCTCGCCAAGAGTTTCTGTCAGCAGGTCATGAGTCATTGGCCTAGGAGTTGACGACCCCTGCAGCTTCATCAGAATCGCGGCTGCCTCGGGGTGCCCGATCCAGATCGGCAGGAAGCGGTTTGTTTCAACAGCCTTGAGCAGCACGATGGGCTGCTTGCCGACCATGTCGAAGCTCACGCCGTATATGACCATTTCCTGCACTGAAGGCTCCTTAAGGGTTCTATTCGAAGGCTAGCGGCCGTCTAGGCAGGCAAGGAACTCCTGCGCGGAGTGGAGTCCTTCTGTTCAGAGGCCTGACTTCCTTCAGGAGACAACGGAAAGTGGGCGATCCTGGATTCGAACCAGGGACCTCATCCTTATCAGAGATGCGCTCTAACCAACTGAGCTAATCGCCCGCTGCGAGGCGCAGTCTAACGAGGCGCGGCAAATGGCGGCGCCCCGGGATCCTGCTGGCTTCGAACTCCCCTGGCGCGAATGAGGTGCCGCCCTGTGCGATCCTCGCATCTTGCTCATCCTGGCCATCACCACTCTCTTCGCGACGATGCTCGGTGTTCTAGTTGAACGCCGCTGGTCAAAGTCCGCGCAGAGGCTGTCCAGCAGGCTGCTTGAGGCAATTGTCTTCCTGCTTCTGCCGGTGATCATTTTCTTCACGGTGATCCACCTCAAGGTCACCCCGTCGATTGGCGCAGGGCTTGGCTTTGGCTGGGTCGAGCGGCTGGTTGTGTTTGCTTTGGCCTGGTTCATCGGGTCGCGGCTTCTGCGCCTCACTCGGCCGGAGACAGGCGCTGTGATGACGACAGCGAGCCTTGCCAATACGGGCTACCTCGGAATACCGCTGGTCGGGCTGATGCTGGGTAAAGACAAGATTGGCCTTGCGGTTACCTACGACACGGTTGTGAACGCTCCAGCAGTTGTCCTACTTGGGTTTGGAATCGGAGCAGCCTTCGGCACCAAAGCTGGCAGGTCGGCAAGGGATCGAGCTAAGGCATTCATCCTCCGTAACCCGCCGCTCTACGCGCTGGTCCTCGCACTGGTGCTCCCTAGTTCAGTCGCACCGTCGTGGGGCTCAGATCTTGCTCACGTCCTCGCGTTAGGAATAGCGCCCCTTGGATTCTTTGCACTCGGTGTCAACCTGATGCTCGAGCATGAGGAGACCGGTGTGCGGATCTTCCCCCCTCAGCTGACCGCGCCAGTAGTCACAGCGGTCGGCCTGCGCTGTCTTGTTGCCCCAGCCACAATAGCTTTGCTTTCAGTGACACTGATCGGGGTCCCTACAACCTTCCTAGTTGAAGCAGCTATGGCCTCCGGGATCAACTCACTGGTTGTAGCCCACATCTACGGCCTTGACATGCGCATCACCGTCGGTGCGATCACCTGGTCGACCGCACTAGTGATCGCGGTCGCGGCCGTGATTGAGGTCCTCGGCGGCTTCTAGCGATCAGGCAGCCTTACGGCGGGCAGTCTGAGCGAACGCGATCGCCTCAGGCATTGAGTCGAAGTCAATTACAACTCGGCAACCTGAGCCCTTGGCCTTGGTATCGATTGATACGCCCAGGCGTCGCTCAAGCAGTTCGCTGATCTCAACTAGCGCTGCCTCGTGATCGGCATGAATGTCAACTGAAGTTGTCGAGCCTTCCTCGAGAGACCTTGCGCGCTCCTCTGTTGTCCGCACTGACCAACCGCGGCGTGCCGCTTCACTAGCCAATTGCCGACGAATGTCGTGGCGCTTAGCCATCAGCAATGCCCGCCCGTGGCCCTCACTGAGACGCCCGTCCTCCAGCATCTCTAGGGCTTCGTCTGGGAGGTCGAGAAGTCGAATGAGGTTGGAAACTGCAGCACGGCTACGACCGACCCTACGACCAACTTCTTCCTTGCTCAGACCGAGCTCATCAACGAGTGCTGCGCAGGCCTTGGCCTCTTCAATCGGGTTCAGGTCCTCACGGGCCATGTTCTCAATCAAGGCAACTTCGATAGCCACTGAGTCGTCGTCGTCGCGAACCACAGCGGGAATTTCAGTGAGTCCAGCAGCTGTTGCTGCGCGCCAGCGGCGCTCGCCAGCGATTAGCTCCCAGCCACCAGCGGGAAGGGGACGAACAAGGATTGGCTGAAGGACGCCGCGCTCGGTAATGGAGCCTGACAGAGCGTCCAAGGCCTTCTCATCGAACTGCTTGCGAGGCTGGCGAGGATTGGCTTTGATGCTGGCGATCGGGATTGACCGGAGCTCCTCCGGCCGGCCATCTTCACGTGGGACGACCGAGAGCAGCGCTCCAAGACCCTTGCCTAGCCCAGCGCTCCTTGACTCACTGCCAAGCCCTGATCCAAGGCCTGTCTTCTTAGCTGCTTCTCCCATGTTCCTAATTCCTCCGTTGTTTAAAAGTTTGCTTTATGCTGCGAGTGTCTCGGTGCTGGCGCCCCTGGAAACAACCTCCCGGGCGAGCGCTACATACGCCTCAGACCCAGCGCAGTGCGGGTCATGGTGGATGACTGGCATGCCATGGCTCGGCGACTCGCCGATCCGCACGTTCCTCGGGATTACTGAGTCGAAGACAAGGGTCGGGAAGTGGGTCCTCAGCTCAGTCTCCACATCTCGTGAGAGACGTGTGCGCATGTCATGCATCGTGAGAACGAGACCGCAAACCGTGAGGCTCGGGTTGAGTTCTCTGCGCACGAGCTCCAGAGTGTCGAGGAGGCCAGCGAGGCCCTCTAGGGCGTAGTACTCGGACTGCACTGGAACGATTACCTCATCGGCAGCGGCAAGCGCATTGACCGTGAGCGGTCCAAGCGATGGCGGGCAGTCAATGATGATGAAGTCAAATCGGCTCCGGACAGTCTCCAGCGTGGACTTAAGGATTCTCTGGAAGTCATCCTCCCGTGGAAGCTCGACGCTGGCACCGGCGAGTGAAGGAGTTGCTGGCATTACCGACAGATTCGCGATTGATGTTCGGTGAATCGCTGATGTTGCAATCGCAGTGCCTGAAATTGCGTCGTAGATCGACGGATGTAGATCCTTCGGAAGCCCAACTCCAACGGTCGCGTTTGCTTGAGGATCCATGTCCACGAGCAGCGTTGGGTATCCCGCCTCGGCGATGCAGGCGGCGAGGTTTACAGCGGTCGTCGTCTTACCAACTCCGCCCTTCTGATTGGCTACTGCGCATATGCGTCCCATAGCCAAAAGGTAGACCCGCGTCCGGTCGGAACCTTGATTTTATGGGGATTTGCAGGTAGGTCAGGACCCTAAGGGCCGCTTGGTCGCGATACCTGCACGGCGAGGGAACACCTCGGGTAGGTCTCCGTCCCGCTCGCAGATCACGAGCCGTCTAACGCCTCCAGCCCCCCAAGGCTTCACTTCGGCAACTTGAGGAGCGGTCAGGTTCAGGACCGCGGAGGCCTTGAGCCCCCTTTCCAACTCTCCATCGTCAAGCTTTCCCTTCCAAGCGACCATCCGGCCGCCCAGTCCCAGAAGCGGTGCCGCGTACTCCATCACGACCGGAAGGTCGGCGAGTGCTCTGGCAGTTACGACATCGCACGTGTTGAAGCCGTCATGCCATTCCTCAGCTCGCGACCAGGCCGACCGCACGTTGTCCAGCCCCGCAGCAGCTGCCGCTTCCTCGACGAACTCACATTTGCGCCTCTGGGCCTCCACTGCAATTACCTCGGAGCCCGGAAGCGCTACCGCCAAAACAAGCCCTGGAATGCCGCAGCCGCTTCCGATATCCGCGATCCGCTCGTGATTGGCCTCTTTTACGGTCTCAAGGCCGCTTAGTGAGTCTGCGATGTGTACATCTACGGCCTCGCCTGGAGCCTTTACGGCAGTAGGAGCGTGCTCTCCAGCAAGTGACTGGAGGATGGAGAGAAGCTGGCCGAAAGCCTTATCTGGCAGGCCATACTGCTCCACAATCTCTCTGAGTCGTGGTTCAGCTGCCCGAAGCGATTTGACGCTCCGTTCCACGTGAAACGGTTAGTCGTCGAGCGGTTCGACAATAAGACGACGCTCAGGCTCACGGCCCTCGCTCGTCGTATCCACATCCTCGCGCTCGCGCAGGTACTCGTGCACGACACGACGCTCGGAAGCAGACATTGGCGGCAGTGCGACGCTAGAACCAGACTCAACTGCCTCGTCGGCGGCATCGTCAGCGATCTCTCTCAGTTCAACAGCGCGGCGCTCTCGCCAACCACCTGCGTCAACTTCGACTCGGCGCATATCGCTGCGGTCGTTAGAGACTGCGCGGTAAGAGATGTGCTGAAGAGCGTCAAGAGTATTTCCGTGGCGTCCGATGACCTGGCCGAGGTCTGGGCCTTCGATATCAACCTTGATTACAGAGCCATCGTCGACGATGTTGACCTCAGCGTCAGGGTCGAGCGCTGCAACCGCTGCCTCGATGACTGTGCGTACTCGTTCCTCTGCGCTCACTTACGTCTCCCGGTTCTCTTCTTGGTGCTCTTCTGGGGCGGAGGTCCACCCTTGCCCTTCGGTTTATCCGTAGGGGCATTGTCACCCTTTTTAGGCTTCTCTGCAGTCGCCGCAACAGCACCAGAGCTGGCCTCAGCCGGCTTTGGTGCGCCGGAAAGCCTTTTGACTACTGCCTGTTGTCCGACTGTCCAAGTGTTGGTGGTGATCCAGTAGAGGATCAGACCTGCTGGGAAGTTGATGATGAAGAAGACGAAAACGAGAGGCATCGCCAGCATCAAGTTCCGCTGGGTCTTGTCCATCGTTGTAGTCATCATCAAGCTCGATCCGAGCTGAGTTCCGACGTAGAGGACCAGCAGGGTGATCAACACTGCGCCGCTGGCCTTGGAAGTCAGGTCTGGGATGAAGAGGAATTCCTGGCCGGTCGGAGCTGGAACCGCGTGACCAGTCTGGCTGTACTGCGCTGTAACGACTCCTACATCCCCGCAGGTTGTATTGGACACCGTCAGCTTCTGAGCTCCTGCTGCAAGGTGCGAGTTCTGCTGAACAACCCAGTCCTTAATGCTTGGACAGATGTCAGTCTTGAGCTGCTCCCGAAGAAGGTAGAAAAGCGAGATAAAGACTGGCATTTGGGCCAGAAGAGGGAGGCAAGACGCGAGTGGATTGATTTTGTTCTCGCGGTAGAACGCCATCATCTCTTCGTTCATCTTCTGGCGCTTCTCCGCCTTAACTTGAGGCGTCTCTCCAGATTGACCCTTGTACTTCGCTTGAATCGCCTTAATTTCAGGCTGGTGCTTCTGCATCGACTGCATTGAGCGAATCTGCTTAAGAGTCAGAGGAATAAGCGCGGCTCGGATCAGGAACGTCATCGCGATGATGGACAGGCCCCAGGAGCCAATAACGCCTTGGATAGCAACCAGGATCACGCCGAAGAAGTCAATCAACGCCTTGAATGGCGCGAAATCACTGATGAAGTTTGCAGTTATGAACAGACTGTTCATTGTTGTGTGATCGCTTCGTGTTGACAGTTAGTTGGGTGCACGCCGACCTTAAACAGAGTTTGGTCCGCGATCTTGTCCACACCGCCGTGGCTCCATGGGTTACACCTGAGGAGCCTCCAGCCTGTGAGAACTAGACCACGCAGTATGCCCAACTCGGTGATGGCCTGAATTGCGTACTTGGAACAGGACGGCTCGTACTTACAGCGTGGTGGCAATCCAGGGGAGATCCAGCGCGACCAAACAACAATGGGTGCTAGCACCAGAGCCTTGAGGGGATTCCTTGTTTTCATTGGGTTTCTTCGCCTTTTAGAGCCCCAGATTGGCCGAGCAATTCGGTCAATTCAGCTGAAACTCCAGCCAAGCCATTGGCCTCAACGAACTCAGCTGCATCGCTTCTAGCCACAACGACTATGTCGGTCCCATGATTGATATCGCCGGTAACAGTCGCAAACGCCTCCTTGACGAGGCGCTTCACTTTGTTGCGATCTACCGCGCCGCCAACCTTGCGCGAGACAGACAGACCAAGCCTCGCCGGTTCATCATCGCCACGCGGGAAAGCATGGAGAACGAACACTCTGCTGGCGTGGGATCGTCCGCTGCGGTAGACGCGATCAAAGTCAGCACTGCGCGTAATGCGCCCGCGCCGTCCCTCTGCGCCAGCCACTAGACCGTAAGGCGCTTGCGGCCCTTAGCCCTACGCCGCGCAAGAACGCGGCGGCCAGCCTTGGTCGACATCCGCTCGCGGAAGCCGTGGGTACGTGCGCGCTTGCGCTTCTTGGGCTGGTAGGTGCGCTTCATAAGGTGGTGTAGAGACTACAAGGATGTTGGCTGCTGTGTCGGCTTGAACGGCAAAAGACCGAAAATGCGGGGAGGCTGCGTGGCTCTTAGCTGTCGCATGCGTAGGGTCGCGGTGAGTTCAACTTGCCCTCAATGTCTAACCCCAATCTCGACACCACCTGGAATCGCATCCGCTCGGAGCTGCGATCCCTCGTCAGCGATTCGACCTTCCAGGTCTGGATTGACCCTCTCCAGGCGACTCACCTCGATTCTGATCTTCTCATCCTCGAGGCTCCTGAATCAATTCTTCATTGGGTTGAAACGAAGTTCGCCTCTGTAATTAGTGAAGCGACCAGCCGAATCACTGGCCTAACCCCATCGCTGCAGATGGCTGTGGTCGGTTCCAGTAACTCAACCGAGCGAAGCCTCCACGATCCCTCAACTACTAGTCGAGCCCTTGAAGAAGACCAGCAAATCGAGAGTTTTTCGGAGACCCTCAAGTTAGACCCGAGGCTTACCTTCGACCAGTTTGTGATCGGCGAGTCGAACCGCCTCGCTCATGCCGCCGGCCTCGCTGTCGCCGAGATGCCGTCGCAGACCTACAACCCGCTCTTTATCTATGGCCCTCCGGGAACAGGCAAGACCCATCTCCTGCACGCAATAGGCAATCTGGCCGGGCAGACAGACCCAAGCGTCAAGGTTCGCTACACCACAGCTGAGTCATTTACAGCGGAATTCATTCGCTCCGTTAAGGATGGCAACACCACTTCTTTCAAGAAGCGCTTCCGTGATGTCGACCTACTCCTAGTCGATGACGCGCAATTCCTTGAAAACAAAACGAAGACGGAAGAGGAGTTCTTCCACACCTTCAACTCTGTAATAGAGAGCGGTGCGCAGGTAGTAATCACATGCGACCGAACTCCGGCGAACCTCGCTGCGCTTGAGGACCGTCTGAGAGAGCGCTTCTCATCCGGGCTGGTCGCAGGTATCGAAACTCCTGAAATTCAAGCCCGGCTTGCGATTCTCTCGATGCGCGTACGGCGAGACCAACTTGGCGACGTTCCTGGTGAAGCTCTTGAGGCAATAGCTCACCGGATCAGGGGCAATGTGCGAAGCCTTGAGGGTGCACTGATTCGTGTAGTCGCTTACGCATCACTAACTGGGTCTTCCTTAACTCGCGACCTGACAGCCCAGGTACTCGATCAGCTCTACCCAGCAGCAACCAACGCCCCACGCAGGTTCACTACCGCGGAGATCAAGTCCCTCGTTGCGGATTCCTTCGGTGTGAGCGAAACAGACCTCGAGTCCCAGTCGCGGGCTGCAAAGGTGACATGGCCAAGGCAGGTCGCTATGTACTTAGCTAGAGAAACAGCTGGCGAGCCACTTCCTACTATCGGCCGTGAGTTCGGTGGAAGAAACCACTCGACTGTTCTCAACGCATGCCGCAGAGTGGAAGCACGCATGGCAGCCTCACCAGAGGATGCACTCGCTGTTAAATCACTCGAACGACGCCTCTCAGGAGCAGACTGAACCGACCGACGAAACTGACAGGATCAACTTGTCAACGGAATCAACACAATCAACACGCCAATGACTTCATCTAATAAAGGAAATATCTCGCTCAAGATCAATAGGGAAACTCTCTTAGAGGGTCTCCAGTCGGCTGCGCGTATCGCGTCAGCCAAGACGACGATCACCGCCTTGAGCGGAGTACAGCTTTCAGCTTCTGGCAAGACAATTGAACTTCGAGCTACCGACCTCGAGCTTTCACTGCGTCTCCCTCTTCAGGGTGAGGTAGTTACAGAGGGCGAGGTTGTTCTCCCAGCCCGACTCTTCACTGATGTTGTTCGTTCGCTGCCTGGTGGCGAAGTAACCCTCACAGCTAGGCCAGCTGAGCAGGACGTCGAGATCCTCGCTGGATCTGCAACCTTCGATCTCAAGACTCTCCGAGCCGAAGATTTCCCAACACTTCCCGAAGCTGGGGGCGAGACCGAGGTCACTCTCTCAGCTGAGATCCTTGACGCAACCATCAGGCGTGTCGAGCGAGCAGCAAGCTCTGATCCATCACGTCCTGTTCTAACGGGAGTGCTTGTTCAAGCAGAGGGTTCAACATTGAGGATGGTCGCTACTGATTCGTATCGGCTTAGCCTCAAAGAAACTGAGCTGACAGAGCCTCTCGCGAATTCCTTTGAAGCCAATGTTCCTGCCCGTGCACTCCAAGAAGCTGTACGGCTAGCGAAGGGCGGCAAGGCTGAAAGCGATGATGAAGGCGCTGCCAAGGGCTCAGTCCGGATCGCAATGCAGGAGAACCAAATTGTGTTCAACCTGGACGGCACTGTCTTAGCTTCACGACTCATCGATGGCCAGTTCCCTAAGTACAAGGAGCTGATTCCGGACAAGTTTGATCATGAGGTCAAGATCGCGAGCGCGGAGCTCGCTGACGTTGTGCGCCGCATCAGCCTTCTCGCACAACGCAACAAGCCTCTGACACTTAGCTTTGAGAAGGGCTCACTCACCGTCAGCGCTGAGACACCAGACATTGGTGAAGCCCGCGAGTCACTCCCGGTTCCATTTGACGGAGAGCCCCTTGAGATTGGGTTTAACCCTGAGTACCTGCGTGACGGAATTGACAGCGCCGGCGGCGACGATGTTGTCTTCAAGCTCCTGAGTCCAAATCGCCCCGGTCTGATCGAAGCTGGTGGTGACGGTGGGTTCTTCTACCTGATCATGCCGATCAGGCTCGGGAACTAAACAAGCACTAGCTCCGATGCGGATCCGGAGAATGGATCTGCGTGACTTTCGAAGTCACACCAAGCAGTCGCTAGAGATTGGCGACTCTCTGACAGTTATCGCTGGCCCAAACGGCAGCGGTAAAACAAACCTGTTGGAGGCCTTGCACTTCGGTCTGACTGGTCGGTCGTGCAGAACAGCGATGGACCGTCAGGTAATCGCTTGGGAAGCGTCTACCGCTTTCGTGGAAATCGACTGGGATGAAGAGGACGGAGCCAAGCACGTTCTCCGAACAGCCCTGGATAGGTCGGGTGAGAAGAAGATCCGACTTGACGATTCAGCCCTTGACCAAGCTCTGCCTTCAACAAAGCGGCCGGCAGCGATCGTTTTCCTGCCGGATCGTTTGAGTTTGGTTACAGGCACGCCAGGTGAGCGCCGCAAACACTTCGACAAGCTCGTTTCCGAGCTGGACCCTTATTACGCGCAGACAAGATCTCAGTACACCGAAGCACTTGTTCAAAGAAACGCCCTCCTCGGACGGATCAGAGCTACGGGGGAAGTTCCCACAAGTCTTGAAGCTTGGGACCAGAGGCTTGCCGAGCTTGGTTCGCAGGTGGTTTCCAAGAGAGACGGTGTTGTGGCCTCAATCAACGAAAGCTTGGCTGAGACGGCTAAGAGTTTGGGCCTCAATGGACATCTGGAGTTGCGGCACCGCCCGGGAGGGGCCAATACTGATTCTGAGTACCTATCTGAGTTGGCGGAGAAGATGGACTCTGATCTAGAACGCGGCTTCACCTCATACGGTCCCCATCGAGCCGAGTTCGTTTTCTGGCGTGAGGGTCACGCCATCAAGACGACGGGCTCACAAGGGGAGAAAAGGATGTCTCTCCTGGCTCTTCTTTTGACAGAACGCGAGCTCCTGACAGCGAGAACAGGCTCGACTCCTGTTCTTCTGCTCGATGACGTAATGAGCGAGCTCGATGCCTCACGCAGGCGGCTTCTAGTAGAGCGTGTCTCAGGTGCCGGCCAGTGCGTCATCACAGCAACCGAGTTTGAGCATGTGCCAGTAGATGGAGTCTCTGGGGTAGCGACTGTTCCAATCGGTGGGATTCCTGCCCCTAACCTCAAGGCAGCATGAGGCGAGGAAGAGAGAGACACCTAGGGGCCGCCTTCCAGCGGATGGCTGAGTCGATCGCCCCAACTGACCCACTTACAAGGATCACTGTGATCTGGCCTGAGGTAGTTGGGGCGGCAATCGCGAAGCACACTCGACCCTCCGGTATCAAGGGTTCGGAGCTTGTCGTTGAGTGTGATTCGAGTGTCTACTCACAGGAGATAGAGCTGCTTTCAAGGAAGGTTTTGAAGGGCATCGCCGAGACTCTTGAAGGCCCAGCTCCAACCAGCCTCAGATGCGCTCTCAAGAAGACCCGCTAAGAGCCAAAAAAGCCCCAAAAATCAAGCGATTTTGACCCAAGACTAGTTCGGTTCCGGGGGTCCTGTGTGCTACTGTTGAGAAGCTTCCAAGAGGGGGTGTCGACCGACCATTTTGCCGCCGTCGGCCAGGCTCCCTAAGACTCTTGCGGGCACATCACACAATGGCTGATACTCCAAAAAAAGAAGCTGCTGAAGCTACCTACGATGCGCAGGACATCACAGTCCTTGAGGGTCTGTCGGCTGTCCGCAAGCGCCCAGGTATGTACATCGGGTCGACTGGTATCCGGGGTCTTCACCACCTGGTCTACGAGGTTGTTGACAACTCTGTAGACGAGGCTCTGGCAGGCCACTGCAAGGAAGTCACTGTGACTATCCACGGTGACCTCTCTGTGACGGTGACTGATGACGGCCGTGGCATCCCAGTCTCAATGCACAAGACTGAGAAGAAGCCAGCTGTTCAAGTTGTACTGACAGTTCTCCATGCGGGCGGCAAGTTCGGAGATGGTGGCGGCTACAAGGTGTCAGGTGGTCTTCACGGAGTTGGCGTCTCAGTCGTTAACGCTCTCTCGGAGAAGCTCACTGTTGATGTTCGCCGTGATGGCTTCCACTGGTCACAGGACTACATGCGCGGCGACCCGCAGAACGAACTGCAGAAGGGTGACAAGACGGATGAGACTGGAACATCAATCACCTTCCTGCCGGATCACGAGATCTTTGAGTCGCTCGAGTTTGAGTTCACCACGCTCGAGGACCGCCTCCGTGAAACAGCTTTCCTAACCCGTGGCCTGAAGATCAACTTCACTGACGAGCGGGAGCACGATGAGGCTGGTAACCCACGCAGCGTTGTCTTCCAATACGACGGTGGTATCGAAGACTTCATCCGCTACCTCAACGAGGGTCGCGACACAATCCACAAGAAGGTTGCCGGCTTCTCAGCTGAGGCTGAGGAAGGCGCTGTCGAAGTCGCAATGCAGTGGAACACGACTTACCAAGAGTCAACCTTCTCATTCGCGAACAACATCAACACCCATGAGGGCGGAACTCACATGTCTGGCTTCCGGTCAGCACTGACGAGGACACTTAACAAATACGCCCGCGATAAGGGACTCTTGAAGGAGAAGGACGACAACCTTTCCGGCGATGATGCTCGTGAGGGATTGACGGCGGTCATCTCAGTCAAGCTTGCTGAACCCCAGTTCGAAGGCCAAACTAAAACTAAGCTTGGCAACCCCGGGATGCAGGGTTTCGTGGAGCAGGTCGTCAACCACGGACTCGCAGAGTTCCTTGAGGAGCATCCAGCAGAGGCCAAGTCGATCATCAACAAGGCGATCTCAGCTAGCCGTGCCCGTGAGGCTGCCCGTAAGGCCCGTGACCTCACGCGTCGTAAGTCGGCTCTCGAGTCCGGCACGCTTCCAGGCAAGCTTGCCGACTGTGCAGTTAAGGATCCTTCACTCGCTGAAATCTTCATCGTCGAGGGTGACTCAGCTGGCGGTTCAGCTGTAACCGCGCGCGACCGTCACACCCAGGCGATCCTTCCGCTGCGAGGCAAGATTCTCAATGTTGAGAAGAGTCGGATCGACAAGATCCTTCAGAACGACGCCATCCAGTCACTGATCACCGCTATCGGCACTGGCGTCGGTGAAGAGTTTGACATTGAGAAGGCTCGGTACCACAAGATCGTCTTGATGACAGACGCTGATGTTGACGGCGCTCACATTCGAACTCTTGCTCTGACTCTTCTCTTCAGGCAGATGCCTGAGCTGATCGAGAACGGCTATGTCTACATCGCCAAGCCACCTCTCTACAAGCTCAAGACAGGTAAGAAGGAGCGGTATATCGAGAAGGAGGGAGAGCTCGAAGAGGTCCTCCTCCAGGACAAGTACGAAAAGTTTGAGATCACCGATGCTGCAGGCAAGAAGACCAAGCTGACTGAGAACCGGTGGGAGCAGCTCGGCAAGAACCTGCGCGATCACGACGGCTGGTCAAGCCGACTTCGCTCAGAGCACGGCGCCGACATTCACGAGCTGATGATGACAACGCACATCGTCAGCGAAGGAGTTAAGGACGTCAAGGGCCTCGCAGCTCTCTCCAAGAAGAAGGGCAGTGAGGAGCAGCCTTGGGAGATCGAGTTTGTTTCAGAGGACCCAGTTGGCGTCGAGGTCAAGGTAACTGAGCGCTCAAGCGGCCTTGTGCGGACCCATCGAGTTCCATCAGGAATCTTTGAAGCTGTCGAGTACCGCAAGCTGGTTGATGCTCAGGCCAAGCTCGTTTCACTTGTCGGAGTTGGTCCCTTCCAGATCACCCTCGGTGAGAACGAAGATGAAGCTAAGACCTACGCTGAACTCCGCGAAACGATCATGTCGCTTGGCCAGAAGGGCAGCGAGCTGTCCCGCTTCAAGGGTCTGGGCGAGATGAACCCAGAACAGCTCCGTGAAACGACAATGGATCCTGAGAGCCGAACACTCATGCAGGTTCACATCACTGACGAGGTCGAGGCTAAGCGACTGTTCTCGACTTTGATGGGTGACCTTGTAGAGCCACGCCGAGACTTCATTGAGACACACGCCCGCGAAGTAGCGAACCTGGACGTATAGGAGAGTTTGCAATGGGCGTAGACCAACTGGGAGGCGGCAACATTGAGCCGCAAACAATCGAAGATGAAATGCGGTCCTCGTATCTCGACTACGCGATGTCAGTCATCGTCGGTCGAGCACTCCCGGATGTTCGCGACGGACTTAAGCCAGTACACCGCAGAGTCATCTATGTAATGAACGAGTTGGGCCTCCAGCCCAACCGTCGCTACGTCAAGTGCGCTCAGATCGTGGGCGAAGTCATGGGTAAGTACCACCCGCACGGCGACAGCGCCATTTACGACACTCTCGTCCGGCTCGCCCAAGACTTCTCAATGCGTCACCCGCTGGTTGACGGCCAGGGCAACTTCGGCAACGTCGACGGTTACTCCGCAGCTGCCATGCGTTACACCGAGGCCCGCCTCGATCGTCTAGCAACTGAGCTCCTCCGTGACCTTGACGCAGACACAGTTGATTTCGCAGCAACCTACGACTCCTCGCGCCAAGAGCCAACTGTTCTTCCAGCTCGCTTCCCGAACTTGCTTGTCAACGGATCGGCTGGCATCGCCGTTGGCATGGCGACGAACATTCCGCCTCATAACCTGAGCGAAGTAATCAGCGCGACGATCGCCTACATCGACGATCGAGACATTTCGCCAGAGGCGCTTATGGAGCACATCCAAGGCCCCGACTTCCCAACTGCAGGAACAATCATGGGCGTCACCGGTATCCGTGACGCTTACCTCACCGGTCGCGGGCGTGTGCGCATCCGGGCAAAGGCTGGAGTTGAGCCCATCGGCTCCGCTCGCGAGGCAATCATCGTCACGGAGCTTCCGTATCAAGTCCGCAAGGGTGGCGACGGTGGTCTGATCGTCAAGATCGCCGAGCTCGTTCAAGAGAAGAAGATCACTGAGATCAGCGACATCCGTGACGAATCGGATCGCCACGGCATGCGGATCGTGATTGAACTCAAGCGTGACGCGAACACCGATGTAGTCATCAACAAGCTCTACAAGCACACTCAGATGCAGTCGACCTTCGGCATCAACATGGTCGCCCTCGTCGACGGAGTGCCTAAGACTCTGCCCCTCAAGCAGATCCTCGTCCACTATGTGGATCACCAGCGCGAGGTAATCGTCCGTCGCACCAAGTTCGAGCTTCGCCAGAAGGAAGCTCGCGCCCACATCCTTGAGGGCCTTCTGATCGCCCTTGACCAGCTGGACGCTGTCATTGAATTGATTCGTGGGTCCAAGGACCCAGACATCGCCCGCGATGGGTTGATGAACAACTTCAAGCTTTCACGGGTTCAAGCCCAGGCAATCCTTGATCTTCGACTCCAGAGGCTTACTGCTCTCGAGTCAGACAAGATCCGCGGCGAGCACTCAGACATCATGGAGCGCATTCGTGAGCTGCGCGAGATTCTCGGCGATGAGGGGCAAGTCATGACCCTGATCAAGGACGAGCTGTCAGAAATCGCTGAGGCTTACGGAAACGAGCGGCGCACCCGCATCTCTCTCTCCGAGGACGACACTGAGATTGAGGACTTGATCAAGGAGCAGGACATGGTGGTTTCGATCACCAACAGTGGCTACATCAAGTCTGTCCCGCTTAACACCTACAACCGCCAGGGTCGCGGTGGCGTTGGAGTTAAGGGAATGGGTACCAAGGATGGTGACTGGATCGAGCACCTCTTTGTCTCATCGACACACGACTTCCTTCTGTTCTTCACAAACAAGGGCAAGGTTCACCGTAAGAAGGTCTACGAGCTTCCAGAGGGGACTCGAACGGCGAAGGGCCGCGCACTTGTAAATGTGCTCCAGCTTGATGAGGGCGAGACAGTTAAGTCAGTTCTCTCGACGAGAGACTTTGCTGAGGGTAAGTACCTCGCCTTTGCAACCCGTAACGGGATGATCAAGAAGACCGAGTTCGGCGCCTACAACACCCCGATCAAAACCAAGGGCATCATCGCCATCAAGATCAAGGACGGCGACGAGCTCGTTGCAGTTCGGCGCACCTCTGGCGATGACGAACTGATCATGGTTTCCAAGGGAGGCAAGGCAGTCCGCTTCAATGAGGATCAGGTCCGAGCAATGGGTCGAGACTCCAGCGGTGTGAAGGGCATGAATGTTTCTCAAGAGGGCAACGAATTGCTGGCAATGGATGTTGCCGATCCGAGCAAGGAGCTCCTTGTAGTCACAGAGAACGGCTACGGAAAGCGCACCCCGATTGAGCAGTACCGTGAGACCAAGCGTGGAGCGATGGGCGTAACCACCATCAAGCTGTCTGACGCACGCGGCGGCGTAGCCGGCGCGCTGGTCGTCAAGGAGCACCAAGAGCTTGTGTTCGTCTCCCAAGGAGGCATGGTGCAGCGCACGAGCGTCAAGGGCATCAGCCAACAGGGCCGTTCGACCCAAGGTGTTCGCGTCATGAAGTTCAAGGAAGAGGATTCGGTCGCAGCTGTGGCCCTCGTAGTAGAAAGCTCCGGGGATGACTCAGCTGAAGGTCAGGATGAACTGGCCGCTGGCGAGGCTACCGAGGAAGCAGTAGCGGTAGTAGACGCAGTAGATGAAGCTGTCATCGAGCTCGACGATCTTGACGATGACGCTGACGCGCCAGACGACGAATAACTGACGCTTTCCTGCCGCCTCCGGCGCTACTCTGCGGATCACCAGAGAAAGGAGGTGGTCCAAAACGTGTCAATGTTTTCTGGGACTCTGGAGGTGTCCGGCCGCTAGTCAGGCCTGCTGACCGCGGATTGGCGGAATCCAACCCGTGACACCGTGACTCATGCTGCCGGGGCTTGTCCCACCGGCGTTGTACAGGCAGATGTCACATTTCAGCTAAAGAGGGGCGTCCGGAAACGGGCGTCCCTCACTCGTTGTGGGGTCAGGCAGCTGGGTACGAGCCCAGCAGAATGACAGCGTCGGCCTTGGCAGCAACGCCAGACAGAGCGTCGCTAACAGCGTCGTTTGAGCTGTCCCCATCTAGGTCTGCAAAGAAGACGTAGCTACCCAGTTCGTCGCGTCGCGGGCGGGACTCGATTCGAGTGAGGTTGACCCCGCGACCTCCAAATTCGCCTAGACACTCAACAAGCCAGCCCGGCTCCTCGGCGCCCGACCCCCAGAAGACGATCGACGTCTTCATGCGGTGTTTGGCAGACGCGCCAGGTGGCAGCGGGCCGTTTGGATCGTTCGAAAGCCAGACGAAGCGGGTGGTGTTCTCGCCCTCATCAACTTGGTCGACAATCACGGAGCACCCGTAGATTCGGGCTGCAAGCTCAGTTCCCAAGGCGGCGCTAGTTCCGTCGGTCTCCGCCATGGTCTTGACAGCGTCAGCTGTTGAGTGGGCTTGTGTGATTGGAACCTCCGGGAGGTTCTGCTTCAGCCATGGCCCGCATTGCGCTGCAACGAAGGGGAGAGAGAAGACCTGGTCAATCTCAGAGAGCTCAATCGGAGCCTTGGCGATCAAGCGGTGGTGAACGGAGTGGACCAGCTCTCCAACGATTGGCGTCGTGCCTTCACGGGCCAATAGCTCATCAAGGGTCGGCACAACACCACCCTCAAGTGAGTTCTCGAGTGGAACAAGCGCAAAGTCAGCCTCACCAGCTGTCAGCGCTGCAACAGCGTGGTGGATCGTGGCGGTGAGCAGGGGTTCAACCTCGACACCGGCGGTATTGCTCGCGAGTTCGAGGGCCTCGTGGCTGACAGTCCCCTCTGGGCCTAAGCAAGCGACGCGAATCGGCATCTAGCTAGTGTCCCGCCCCGCTAGGGATCAGCTGAAGGTGACCGGGAAGGTCAGGGTGTTGTTGTCCGAGTTGGACTCCCCTGGAACCGACGAAATAGTCACAGTGACTGTGACCTGCTGGCCAATTGGTGGGGCACTGCCAAGTGGGACTTGAACTGTCTGCTGCTGGCCGGCAGCGCTGCGGGCTACGACCTTGGTGGCAGTGATCGGGGACGGGCCGCCATCAACCTTGACAGTGATCGTCACATTGGATTCGTCGGCGCTGCCTCCATTGGTGAAGCTGACAGCGAAGGCTGGTGGAGGGCTGCCCGGAATGCTGTTTGTCGTATCAGGGCTGAGTTGCTGGCCACCGGCGGAAACACTGTCGAGACTGTGTCCGTGAGTACCAGGGGTAGCTGCAGAATTGGTCGAGCTTGCTGAACCGAGCTGCTGCGTTACATACGCGGGATCAAGCCACTGCCACGATGGCAAGAAGCTCGTCTTGGCGACCTGTTCGCCACCTGCGCCGACAGCAACGCCGTCCTCGTCGAGAGCGTGGCTGATCTGAGGGGCTACATAAAGGGTGTAGACAACGTCAGAGGCGTCGAAAGCTTGCATGTTTGCGGCGATGTCGGTGACTGCCTTCTGGCTGTCCGATGAGTTGCGAGAAACAGCGGTTTGGAGATCAAGCGCGATTGCGGTCACTCCGTCGCGGCGCAGCTGCATCGTCTGAACAAGGTTGTCCTTTGCGCTCTTCAGGCTGTCCGGAGCGTCGAGGCGTTGTGCCTGCTTTACCTGCTCACCGGCGAGGACAGAAAGCTGGTTCACATTGTCCTGAACATCAGTAGGAGGCTTTGTGGCAGCGCCCTGAATTGCCTTGAAGAAAGCCTTGCCTACTTGGCTGTCTGAGTCTGCGACCAGCTGAGATGCCTTGGTGTTGAACTCCTTGAGCTGCGACGAAGTCTGAGAGTCAAGGCAGCCCTTGATTGCCACAACGACGACAAGGAGAAGAACTACTGCTCCACCGACTGCGATGAGGCGGCGGGTCATCATTGATTGGTCCGAGGGGTTTCGGGGCGAGCGAGATCCACCCGAGCGGCTCGGGGCTTCAGTGGCCGGTGCGGCCTCGGTGGGTTCGTCGTCGAAGAACGACATCGTCTAAGTGTGTCTTCGCGGTAACACCGCTCTAGACCTTGTTGATTATGGCGATTTGCACGGCGAATGTGCCTGCTGCATGCCTGTCTGCGGGCAAAATCTCAGCTCGGCGCAGTCGGAAAAGCGCACTGTTTTCGGCAGGGGACAGTCTCTCTGCGGCGAAGTGGGGAGGGATGGCTCGCATTAGGGGCTCAAGCCCCGCACTGACCCCACCCCAAAGCTCGCTTGTCCTTAACCGGTACGAGTTGATCGAAGCCATCGGCTCCGGCGCTTTCGGCACCGTCTGGAGGGCCGTTGACAGCAAGCTGGGTCGCGATGTGGCTGTCAAGGCAATTCCGGTCGATCTTGCTGGGGAGCGTGCCGAGCGTGAGATCAAGGCTGCTGCGAGGCTGTCCCACCCTGGAGTCGTCACCTTGCACGAGGCTGGTGCCGACGAAACACACACCTACATGGTGTCCGAGTTCATCAAGGGGATGACCCTCGGCCAGATTTACGCTGAGGGCCGCTGCTCGGACCGTGATGTTGTGCGAATTGGAGCTGCGTTAGCTGCAGCCTTGGACCACGCTCATTCACAGGGGGTAATCCACCGTGATGTAAAGCCAGGGAACATCCTTATTCCAGATGCTCCGAGGTCTGAGGCTGGAATTGTCAAGCTTGCCGACTTCGGTATCGCCCAGCTTGCGGGCGAGTCTTCCCTGACTCGAACCGGAGATGTTGTTGGCACGCTTGCCTACATGTCACCGGAGCAGGCAAGCGGTGAACCTTTGGGCGCCGAAACTGACCTCTGGGCACTCGCAGTCGTCGTCTTTGAGGGCCTGACCGGTAAGAACCCTGTGCGCGGCCGCACTGCAGCTGAAACTGCCCGCAATCTCGCCTCTGGGGAGATTCCTCTGCTCGCCGATGAGCGCCCAGACCTTCCCGAGGAGCTCGTGGATGCAGTTGATGGTGCCCTTGAGCCAGATCCTGACGACAGGGGAACTCTTGGCGAGCTGGGTGGCGCCCTGCTCGCAGCGATCTCCAAAACTGACGATGAACCGGGCACGATCTCTCCGGCAGTAAGGCGTAAGGACGGAACCATCAAGGTCCGTCGCGTTCAGCCCGGGGAGCTAGCCCGCGAGGCCGAAATGACAGTGCCAGCAGCCCGCAAGAGTGGACCGGCAGTCACGGAGATCGCAGGGGCATCGAAACCAAGATCAGACTTCGCGTGGCTTAAGCGCGGCTTCGGAGCCGTTGCTGCAGGCGGAGTCGCACTTCTTTGGACGGTTGAACTTGCCCCAGCCTCTGATCGACAGTCGATGTGGGTCATTGCTGCTGCGGTTACAGCCTCCGTTGCTGTCCTGCCGAGGGCGGGCTGGCTGATCAGCATGCTTGCCGCGATCACAGCAACTGCGGGGTCGGGTAAATCCGGCGAGGCGGTTGTACTCGCAGCGACCTTGCTGCCATGCGCTCCTCTTATGTGGCGTCTTCCAGAATGGTGGTCGGTGCCGTCGCTCGCTCCACTCCTTGGCTCACCTGGCTTCGCGGGCGCGTGGCCTGCGATTGCTTCGTTCTCCGATGGGATTTGGCTCCGTTTCGTGGCAGGGGCAGTTGGTGCTTGGCAGATCGGCTGTGCGGAGCTCCTGCTCGGTCGGACTTTGCTGGGAGGCCCACCAGCGAAGGCAGACGCTTCTGCAGTTTGGGCTTCCAATCCAAGTGCTGCCGTAGAGCACGGGCTGCTTCCCTTGCTCCAAGGGCCACTACCGGCTGTAGCAGCGGTCTGGGGAGTTGGAGCGGCGGTTCTGCCCATGGTGGTTAAGGGCAAGAACGCTGTGAAGGACGCTATTGCTGGTGCCTGCTGGGCGGTAGTGATCGGATTGGCAACGGCTACGGTGTCAGGAGGCCTGTCGCGAGGCGTACTCGCCGGCGCCCTTGCCGGCGCAGCAGTTGCTGTGGCCTTGAGGGGTATTCCGCGCCTAAGTACTGCGGAGCCAGAGGAAGGACCGCGTACGATGATTGGGAGGTTGCGAAGCATCCGATGAGCGTTTTCCGAAGCATCGAGTCCAAACTCGCAAACCTCGTAGAGGGGAGCTTTTCGCGCGCCTTCAAGTCGGAAGTGCGGCCTGTTGAAATCGCTCGCCGCTTGGCTCGTGAAATGGATGAAAACCGCAAGGCTTTCGTGTCTCGCGTCTACGTTCCAACCGTCTACACAGTTTTCCTCAGCCCTGACGATTTCGACCGGTTTGCTGAGCATCAAGATGAGCTCAAGACTGAGCTGTCGGCCTACCTGCTCGAGCATGCTCGGCGTGAAAATCTCGTCCTTAGCGAGCGTCCCAGAATCTCAATTGAGTCCGACGGGCGCCTCAGTCTTGGCGAGTTCGGGATTCGGACAAGTCCAGTTGACAAGGCGGCAATTGGAGGAGGACCTGCAGAGCAGAAGGCTCCTAAGCGGCAGGCTCCGCAGAGTCCGCAGGTGGCACCTCCGGCCGCCCCACCAGTTCCACCAGTTGCTCCAATCGCAGCTGCGGCACCGGCAGCAGTGCCACCCCGCATGACGCCACCAACACCCCCGGTGTCAGCGCCAAAGATCGAAGCCACGCCGGCGGTTGAGCCACCGACCGTTGCGCCAGTCACCCAACCCAGTGGCGGGGCGAGGCTGTTGGCCGCAGGAATGGCGATTGACCTTGACGCAGCTGGAACGGTGCTTGGGCGTAGCAGCCAGTGCGATGTGCGCCTTGAGGATCCAAATGCGTCGCGTCAGCACGCTCGGATATCCGGAC
>CALJKH010000062.1 GCA_937973575.1 uncultured Solirubrobacterales bacterium
TTCCGCCACTGCATCGTGATCATGACCTCCAACATTGGAGCGTCTGAAATCGCGCGGAACACGCCGCTCGGCTTCGCAGTTTCCGATGACGAGACTGGCATCACCTACGAGGACATGAAGCTGCGGATCATGGGCGAGCTGAAGAAGGTCTTCCGCCCTGAGTTCCTCAACCGTATTGACGATGTCATCGTCTTCCACAAGCTCAGCCGTGAGGAGATCAAGCACATTGTTGACCTCCTCCTGCATCGCATCCGCGAATCACTTGCAGAGCGCGAACTGCAGCTTGAGCTCACCGAGGACGCCAAGGACCTCTTGGTCGACAAGGGCTGGGACCCATCGATGGGTGCCCGTCCGTTGCGTCGCGCGATTCAGCGCTTCATCGAGGATCCGCTCGCGGACTTCGTGCTCCGTGCTGAGCTCTCAGAGGGCGACATCGTGATGGTCGACAAGGCCCCTGAGAGCGATGATCCCGAAGCCCCAGTGGTTGACATCAAGGTCATCAAGGCTGCTCCTAAGCCAGTCGCAGTAGGCGCCGGCTCAGAGGATGAAGAGCCCGCAGCTGAAGCTGAGGCTGACGAAGCTGCCGATGCCGGCGACGTCGACGCTGAGTGAGAGGATCTGACTCATGAGCGAACCAACAGAAATTAAGATCCGCGACGACGGCCCAATCAAGATCACTGGCGACTTCGTAGTCGTTGACGGTGAGGGCAACGTGCTGCGTGAGAGCGACGGCAAGCCAGTCGCTCTCTGCCGCTGTGGCCATTCGTCCGATAAGCCATTCTGCGATGGCAAGCACAACGACGAGGGCTTCTCGTCGTGCGTGCGTAGCTAACGCGCTTATCTGCGCCAAATTCATCGCGTAAGCCTGCGTTGGGTCAGATCTGTCCGAGTGACAGCGTCTCATTGACCTAACGATGGCCCGCGCAACCACAATTCATGTCTGCAGCCAGTGCGGCCACGAGGCCGCCCGCTGGCATGGCCAATGCCCAGGTTGCGAGGAGTGGAACACGCTCGTCGAGGAGAAGCGCGAAGGCACCAGCGGTCCGACAAAGACGAAGATCGGGAAGGCCGCCACTCCAACCCCTCTTCGTGATGTCTCAACCAGCGCTGAGGAGAGGCACCTGACTGGTATCGGCGAGCTTGACCGGGTACTAGGTGGGGGACTCGTTCCAGGCTCCGCAGTTCTGCTCGGAGGCGCACCCGGAATCGGCAAGAGCACTCTGCTCGGCATGGCGCTTGCCAATCTCGCTGACCGCAGCGAGAAGGTTCTCTATGTGAGTGCGGAGGAGTCTGCCCAGCAGATCCGGCTTCGCCACCAGCGACTTGGTGGCGGTGCGCTTGATGTGCCGGTTCTGGCAGAGACAGACCTTGGGACGGTTGTCGCGACTCTCCAAGCTGAGCGCCCCTCAGTCTGTGTAATCGACTCGGTCCAGACTCTCCACGCCGATGGACTCAGTGGAGCTCCAGGCAGCGTTGGTCAGGTCCGTGAGGTCGCAGGCGCGCTGATGCGCGCATGCAAGTCACAAGGCACCGCACTTGTTCTGGTCGGCCACATCACCAAAGAGGGCGATCTGGCTGGGCCTCGCGTTCTTGAGCACCTTGTGGACTGCGTACTCCGATTCGATGGCCAGCAAGAGCGCACCTACAGAACTCTGCGTGCGATGAAGAACCGCTTTGGCAGTACAGCTGAAGCTGGGGTCTTTGAGATGGCTGACGGCGGACTTGTTGAGGTGCTTGACGCCAGCGCACGCTTCGTAGCTGAGGCAACAAGGGCTCCCGGCAGCATCGTGATGTGCGCAATGGAGGGCTCACGGCCACTCCTTGTCGAGGTACAGGCGCTCGTTTCCCCTTCGGAGCTCCAGCAGCCTCGACGGCTTGCCAATGGCATTGACCGCAACCGCCTTGCTCTAGTCCTCGCAGTCCTCTCGCGGCACGGTGGCGTATCTCTCGGCAGCTCCGATGTATTCCTCAATGTCGTCGGTGGAGTCCGGGTTGATGAACCAGGCGCTGACCTCGCCGTGGCCGTTGCCGTTGCGGCTGCTGCAAAGGGAGTTGTCCCAGGCGGGGGCAACGGTCCTGTCGCTTGCTTTGGGGAGCTTGGACTCACTGGCGAGGTCCGCTCAGTTGCACACCCCGACCACCGCCTTGCCGAGGCCGCCAAGTTTGGGCTCAGCCCGGTCGTTGCGCCGCCGGGCGCTGGTGGTAAATCGCGTGAGGTGGCATCGCTGCGCGAAGCTCTCGGTGTGATTCTTTAAGCCGGCTAATTCCAAGTCTGCGACTTAACTCACAGAACACGTTCGTCGGACTCTCTATGACTAGAGGGGATGCGCTTTCCCCTCCGAGCGCCTGCAGCCGTCTCATTGCTGATGGTTGCAGTCGCCTTGGTTCCACTTTCCTCAGCACCTGAGGCTGTTGCAGGCGTGCGGCCCGTCGCGACGATTTCGGTTGATTTCAACAAGCGGGTGCATGTCGGCAATGCACTTGGCTTCATGCATGGCGGCCTTAAACGCCTTCCCGTAGTGATCGAACAGCGAGTTGAGTCAAGGGCGTCACAGCTCCTGCCGGGGATCTGGCGTGGTGTCCCTCAGTCCTGGTCGCTTGACCCATCAATCGTCAGAAGCGTTGGTGCTGAGCCAGTTATTCAGCTGGGTGACATTTGGGGCCTTCCAGGGCACTGGCCCAAGGTCTGGCCGGATCAGAACCTGACTGCCTACGCAAAGTGGGTCCAGGCAAGGGCTGCGAACATCAAAGCTTGGTTTCCGCACGGCCGAGTCTGGGTAGATATCTGGAACGAGCCCGACAGCCGCGCGTTCTGGCCAGTTGCTAGGGACCCGAAGCTGCTCGGCTATTTCTCAGCGTTCAGGGTCGCCGAACGGACGCTTCGCAGGGCACTGGGCCCGCGTGTCAGGATCATCGGCCCAAGTACCGCCAGCAACGCCTCGATGTGGACGGGCAGGCTCGTTCGATACTGCGCACAGTCCGGATGCCGAATTGATGGAATCGCATGGCACGCAAACTTCCAAAAGACAGCTCTGATGGAAGGCCTTGGCGGCGCGATGCAAAGGCTCAGGGCACGAGCCCAGTCAGACCCTAAGTGGCGCCGCGTGATTCGTCAGCCAGCCGACTTCCTAATCACCGAATACGTCTCATCCGGGAAGCGCACTGACCCTGGCGCTCTGCTCTCGTATTGGAGCCAGATAGAGAAGGGTGGTGGGGCGCATGCCGCGTTCTCAGTCTGGAAGGTGGATAAGCCGTCTGACGGCCTGCTCGATTCGCTCCTTGACTCACAGGGGCGTCCGCGCGACAGCTGGTGGGCAGCGCGGGCCTACGCGCTTGGCAGGACTACTCGCGTGCGCACAGCCACCACGAGTGCGCGCTGGCCAGCCTTGGCAGCGGGCTCGGGTATCGGCGGCAAGCCTGAGGTACTCGTTGGATCGTGGGGGGCCCAAAGTGGCGGCGTGAATGTCTGCATGAACGGCCTTAAGGCGCGTTTGGTGTCGCCGACTGTGAGTTTCTTTACGCCCTCCGACCAACCTTGGGTCGGGCGTACTGCTGGCCCGCATTGGCAGAAGCTTCACTCAGTGCGGACGGTCCGAGCACATGCCTGTGTTCGGGTGCTGGTTCCGGCCCAGTCGGTTGTCGCTCTCTCACTCGGTTGAGTTAGAAAAGCCACCCAATTTCCTCAATATTTTCCGCTGAATCGGCCACGATTGCGGTTCCGCGAGATTTGGCTGATCGCGGTAGAATAGGTCTACGATGCAAGGGCGATCAAGTGACGATCAGACAGTCGAACTTGACTCGCGCCAAGACCCAGGGCTGGTTCGGTCACTTGAGATGGTGGCCCCCGGAACTGCCCTTCGCGAAGGTCTCGACAACATCGTTCACGCGAAGACTGGAGCCTTGATCGCAGTTGGTGACCCAGAGGAGCTCGCCCAGATGATCTCGGGTGGCATTCGCCTTGACATCGACTACTCGCCAGCCTTCCTCTACCAAATTGCGAAAATGGACGGAGCAATCGTTCTCAACCAGAGCGCAACCAAGATCGTTTGGGCCAACGTCCAGATGACTCCGGACCCGACAATCATGTCGAGCGAGACTGGCACTCGCCACCGCACGGCTGAGCGTATGTCGAAGCAGGCTGACGCGCTCGTTATCGCTGTCTCCCAGAGGCGCGAGGTCGTTTCCCTCTATGCAGACGGATCGAAGTACATCCTTGACGAGATTCCACAGGTGCTTGCGAAGGCCAACCAAGCTCTCGCGACTCTCGACAAGTACCGCAGTCGCCTTGACCAAGTTTCAACCCGTCTGACTGCGTTGGAGTTTGAGGGCACTGCCACCTTGCACGATGTCCTCACAGTCCTGCAGCGAAGCGAGATGGTTACTCGCATGGGCGCCGAGATTGAGCGCCACATCGTTGAGCTTGGCACCGAAGGGCGCCTAATTGAAATGCAACTTGACGAAGTCCTCACCGGGGTGGCTAGCGACAAGGCAGCCCTCGTTGATGACTATGTTCGCGAGCTCGGTGCTGACGGCCTCGCCGGAGTGATGGAGCAGCTTGCTCGTCTCTCCCACCAAGACCTTCTGGATTTCGGGCGGCTCTCTGAGCTGCTCGGCTACGAGAGGAAGATCAACACGATCGACCTTGAGGTTGCCCCTAGGGGCTACCGCGTACTCGGTCGTATTCCGCGACTGCCCAAGCTGGTGGTCCAGCGCATCGTCGAGGCCTTTGGTGGCCTCGAGGATCTGCTGGGCGCTCCCGAGGGCGACTTGGAATCGATTGAGGGTGTAGGAGAGCTGCGCGCTAAGGACATCCGCGAGGGTCTGCGCCGGCTTCAAGAAATAAACCTCGTGGACCGTTATCTGCAGATCTGACGGACGCATCCTTGCCGGGATGCGCCCAAGAAGAGGAGGACACCATTCCCAAAACAGCCGCTGATGAAGTC
>CALJKH010000063.1 GCA_937973575.1 uncultured Solirubrobacterales bacterium
ACAACGGCCTTTGGCCTTGCTCTCGCAGCACCAGAAGCCTTTGGCCGAATCACAGGTGGCGAGGGCTTTTACGGCCCAACGACTGACAAGGTCGTCACAGAGTTTGGCTTTGCCATCATCTTTGGCATTCCTGCGCTCCTCGTAATCCTGAGCATCATTCAGCGCCGCTCCGAGAACCGCGAGCATGAGCACCTTGAGGCTCAACATGCACGTGCTGATCTCGCTGAGTGGCACGGCGGCTGGTAGACCAACCAGTCACTTATGAGCGCCGTGGCAATGCCGCGGTGATCACTATCTGTCGGCCTGAGCGGCGCAACGCTGTCGATGGCCCCACTGCAGACGCACTCGAAGCTGCCTACTCCCAGTGGGAAGCTGACATCGACGCGAAGGTCCTCGTCCTTACAGGCGAAGGGCCTGAGGCTTTCTGCGCTGGGGCTGACCTGACAGCAATAGCCAGCCTTCAAGCCCGCGTTGCGTCTGAAGGTGGACCGCTTGGCTTCACTCGCAGGATTGCCCCGAAACCAACCATCGCTGCAATCGAAGGCTGGGCAGTTGCGGGAGGGCTCGAGCTCGCTGCGTGGTGTGACATTCGCGTCGCTTCAGAAACAGCGAAGCTCGGCTGCACTGAGCGTCGCTTTGGAGTTCCGCTGATTGACGGTGGGACTCAGCGCCTCCCCAGGATCATTGGCCAAGGACGCGCACTGGACATGATCCTCTCCGGGCGTGTGGTTGGATCTGCCGAGGCAGAAGCCATTGGCCTCGTCACCAGAGTCGTTCCAGCTGGTCAAGCTTTGACTGCAGCACTTGCTCTCGCAGAAGAGATCGCTGGCTTCCCACCCCTGGCAATGCTTGCTGATCGCCACTCAGCGATTGAGGCATTCGACCGGCCACTCGCGGACGGTTTGCAGGCGGAAGCAGAGCGTGGCGCGGCAGCTGTAGTCGAAGGAGCGCAGGGCGCGGAACGCTTCATTTCCGGTGAAGGGCGCGGCGGCGGTAGCATCCCAGCACAGTCAAACTGAATTTCAGTTAGACACTGCAACACCACAGCGGGGAGGCTGAGGGGATGCCCAATCAATTCGTAACCGGTGCAACCGGCTTTATCGGACGCAGGCTGGTAGAAAACCTGCTCGCTCGAGGGGGCAATGTTTATGCCCTCGTTCGCCCAGAGTCGATCTCGAAAATCGACGCCATGCGGGAATCGCTGGAGAACGGCGAGCGCCTGATTCCAGTAGAGGGTGACCTAGGGTCGCCCATGCTGGGTGTTGACGCGGCCGAGATCGAGAAGCTCGCCGCCGAGGTTGACGACTTCTTCCACCTAGCTGCCGTCTACGACATGACGGCTGACGATGAGCGCAACCGCATTGCCAATGTTGAGGGAACTCGCCATGCAGTTGAGCTGGCAAACGCGCTCGGCGCGCGCATGCACCATGTCTCATCAATCGCTGTGGCGGGCGACCACAAGGGCAACTTCCGCGAGGACATGTTTGACGAGGGGCAGCCCCTCACGCACCCGTACCATCGCACTAAGTTCGAGGCCGAGAAGATCGTCCGCACCGACTCCACAGTGCCATGGCGGGTTTACCGCCCGGCGATCGTTGTCGGTGACTCGCGCACTGGCGAGATGGACAAGATCGACGGCCCGTACTACTTCTTCAAAGCAATCCAGAAGGCCCGAGGGACGATCCCTGCTTGGTTCCCGCTGGTAGGCCCGGAGATGGGCGACACGAATGTAGTCCCAGTCGATTGGGTTGCAGCTTCGATTGACCACATCGCCTACCTCGACGACATGGACGGGCGCGCCTTCCACTTGGCAAACCCAAAGCCGCAAAGCTCAGGCGACATTCTCAACACCTTTGCCAAGGCTGCACATGCGCCCCAGCTTGCGATGCGTGTCGACACCGGCCTCCTTGAGGCGCTGCCAAAGGGAACTCTCTCCTTAGCGATGCAGATCCCAGCCATGAAGGGTGTCCGCAAGGCAGTCCTTGCTGACCTTGGTATCCCCGACGAGGTCCTCGGCTATGTCGGGATCAAGGCGGAGTTCGACACGCGTGACTCAGAGAAGGCGCTGGCCGAAGCCGGCATCGTCCTCCCCGAGCTTGACGACTACGCATGGAAGCTCTGGGACTACTGGGAGCGCCACCTTGACCCTGACCTCCACAAGGACAGATCGCTTGAAGGAGCAGTCGCGGGCCGCACTGTCTTGATCACCGGCGCATCAAGCGGCATTGGACGGGCAGCAGCCCTCAAAGTCGCGGAGTCAGGCGGGGTTCCACTGCTTGTAGCCAGGTCAATGGACAAGTTGGAGGAGCTAAAGAGAGAGATCGAGGCTTCCGGAGGGACCGCCTACGCCTACAGCGCCGACCTGACTGATTTCGAATCGATTGACAGCCTTGTCGAACGAGTACTTGCCGACCATGCAAGCGTGGATGTCCTCGTCAACAACGCGGGCAGGTCAATCCGTAGGTCTCTGGCGCTGTCATATGACCGCTTCCATGACTTTGAGCGGACGATTCAGCTCAACTACCTCGGCACTGTCAGGCTGATCATGGGCCTACTCCCAGGGATGCGGGAGCGCCGCCGTGGCCACATCGTCAACGTCAGTTCAATCGGAGTGCAGACGGGCCCACCTCGGTTCAGCGCCTACGTTGCCTCAAAGGCCGCCTTGGACGGCTTCACACGGATTGCGGGGTCGGAGACAATCAGCGACAACGTCACGTTCACCACGATCCACATGCCGTTGGTTCGTACGCCGATGATCGCGCCAACAAAGATCTACGACTCCTTCCCGACGATCTCACCGGAGGAGGCTGCCGACCTGATCTGCGAGGCGATCCGAAGCAAGCCCAAGAACATCAACACAAAGCTTGGAACCTTTGGCGAGGTTGCCTACGCGTTGGCACCAAAGGCTGTAGATCAGATCATGAGCGCGGCCTACAAGGTGTTCCCTGACTCAGCCGCATCAAAGGGCCAGTCAGATCCAGAGGAGAAGGCATCGGCCGAGCAGATTGCGCTCGCTCACCTGATGCGCGGCATTCACTGGTAGGGGTGGGTTCCCCGTAGAATCGTGGAGTGAAATCACCACCCTTCGCCCAAGCGACAGCCCTTACTCCCCATGGCGAGGATTCGTTCGTAGGCGAGATCCCATTTGGTTGGAGTGTCAGCAAGGGTGCCCACGGCGGTCTCGTAGCTGCTCTCCTGACCCGCGCAGCTGAACTTGTCGCGGGCCCTGATCGACCCCTTCGGTCCCTAACAACTCACTTCGTGCGGCCAGCCCTGCCTGGCCCAATCTCAATTGAGGTAACCCGGGAACGGGAAGGCAGCCGCCTCACCTCGCTCTCCCTGCGGATGAAACAGAACGGGGAAACAGTTGCTGCGGCCCTTGCCGCCGGCGGACCGGACCGTGACTCCTTCCAGTTTGCCGACATCCCGATGCCTGATGTGCCACACCCGGAGGAGATAACTCCAGTCCAATACATCGAGGGTGTAATGCCCGCGTTCATGGCTCACACTGACTTCCGCCCTGTTTACACCTCAAACGCCCTTGAAATGAACACCACGGGCGAAGGAACAGTTGGTGGCTGGGTCCGAGTCCCAGCCGGCCTTCCGCTTGAAGCCCCCGCTGTTGCGTTCCTCTCCGATGTTTGGTGGCCAGCAGTCTTTGCTGTTATGGACGGAATGGCTGGAGCGCCAACGATTGACCTCACAGTCCACTTCCGGTCACCGCTGCCCCCCGCCAACGACGATGGCACGACATGGGTACTTGGGCGCTTCAGGACGCACCTAGTGGAAGGTGGTCACTTCGAAGAGGACGGGGTCCTCTGGCACCCCGACGGCACAGTGATTGCCCAGAGCCGCCAGCTGGCCCTCGTCTTGCCCCTTCTCAGCGACGCCTTCAACGCAGCTAAGCACGCCACCTCCGACCCGAGCTAGACGGCCAAGCAGTCCGCTCTTGGTAGCCAACCGAGTCCCCCGACTCGACTGGCAACCGAGGCAAGCCGCTGATCGTCAGTTGAGCTCGTCGCGTCCATCCCTAAGCGGATCCCCAGTGCAGCACCTGCGCCGACGCCAGTAATCCGCCTCGACAGCTTCCAACGCCTGACTGTCCTCTGGCCATGGTCGTCCATCGCAGCCCTCAGACGACTCGCTGCCTCATAGGCAGCGGCGGGATCTAGCGAGCCAACCGCTGCCAAGAACTTTGATGCTGCTTCCCTGTCCTCCGCGGTTCGAAGCTCAAGCACGCTGTCAGACTCGATTGCTCTACCGCTGCCGCTTCGCGTGTCACCAATCAGACTCCTGAGCCTCACTGGCAAACGCAAGCCCTCACGGCTTGAAAGCCTTCCCTCCCTCACGATCTTTAGACGGACAGGACGACCTGTGCGATCAAGCTCAAGCGAGGCGACTCCACTTCCATCGGCCTGCCCGTCAAGCCCTCCGCCGAAGGCGTCGACGGTACCGACGAGCCGGGCGTCGACCCGGGAGAACCAAGTCGTCCCTGTCTTACTGATCCGGCGACCAATCGCAGCTCTCAAGGTTGCATCAACCTTCGCTCCCAGCGGACCAGCCCCAATACCGAGGGTGCTGCCAAACGCGAGTCCTCCAGAGATCCACTTCTCATCAGGTTGCGGTGGCGCGGCAGGCGCTCCGACCAAGTCACCGCACAGGGGGCAGATCTTGCCGATGTTCTGCTTGAGCCGCCCGTCTAGCCGTTGCGACTCACCGAACCTCGCGATGAACCTTTCAGCTGCCTTGGCGTTCTTCAAGATCCAGACGCGTCCAGCGGTTACGGCAGCAGCACCTTCCACGCTCGCTTCGCTCTTACCGCCCCACTTCCCAAGCTGGACATGGGCCCCTACTGATGCTCCTACGCCAGCCTTGCCTCCATCGGCAAAAGAAACACGCACCTTGCCGTCACTCATCCGCTCAACTGTCAATCCCAGCTGAGCAGCCAATCTGACAACCCCGATGTCCAGTGACAGCTGCTGATTGCCGGACTTTCGCGCCAACGGGCAAGCCTCCAGGTCCGTAGGCAGGCTGGCAGCATGAAGCCGTGGGCACGTTTCAGAAGCGACAGTGCAGATGCCCCTGCGGATTGAGGCCTCAACCGCGGTACCAAGCCCTCCGCTGGTAAGCGCAACTGCAGCCCCGAGTACGACCGCTACAAGCAGCGCAATGCCGATGTACTCCACGGTGGCCTGCGCCCTCTCTCCTCGCATCAGATGAGGATCGGCGACGACCAGCGAAACTCGGCAACTCAAGTCGCTTTTGGAACAGAGTTGGTACTAGACCGCGCGTCACCGCTGCGCTTTCGGTGGGAAGATGGAGGTGTGAGCACCCTCGAAACCGATTCCGGCCTTGCGATTGAGGTCAAGGACCTAAAGAAGTCTTATGGGCCCCATGAGGCTGTCTCGGGAATTTCGTTTGACGTTAAGCAAGGTGAGGTATTTGGACTCCTCGGCCCGAATGGCGCTGGGAAGACAACAACAGTTGAGATCCTCGAGGGCTACAGAAGCCGCAGTGAGGGCAGCGTTTCCGTCCTCGGCCTTGACCCAGGACAGCGCCCGCAGGACCTGCGCGAACGGGTTGGGATCGTCCTTCAAAGCAGCGCCCTCTACGCCAATCTCACAGTGCACGAGGCCCTCTCCCACTTCGCAAGCCTTTACCCCACCCCGCGCGACGTTGAGGAGACAATTGCTCTGGTTGGCCTTGAGGGGAAAGAGGACAGCCGCAGCAAGACGCTCTCCGGTGGCCAGCAGCGCCGCCTAGACCTTGCCCTCGCCCTGATCGGCAACCCTGAGCTCGTCTTTCTGGATGAACCGACCACGGGATTTGATCCCCAGGCCCGTCGCGCAGCGTGGGACACGATCCGCGCGCTTCGCTCACTGGGCACCACGATCGTCCTCACCACTCACTACCTCGATGAAGCCCAAGCACTTGCTGACCGCGTCGCAATCATTAAGGACGGACTTGTGGTGGCGGAAGGTACTCCCTCAGAGATCGGTGGCGAGAGCGCGCACCGTGCGCGGATCAGCTGGCGTGACGCCGACGGCACTCTGCAGGAGCGAGAGACAGAGACACCAACAAGGCTCCTCAACGAAATAACCGGGGAGGCGTTATCTGCGGGAATTGAGCTGCGTGACCTCAAGGTCTCGCGCCCAAGCCTTGAGGACGTCTACCTTGACCTCACCTCCGAGGAGGTGGACACCGATGTCTAAGGCTGGGAAGTCAACCGGGCAACTCGCTTGGCGCCAGTACAGGCTTGAGCGAAAGCTGTTCTGGCGTAACCCGTCAGCTGCCTTCTTCAACCTGCTCCTCCCCCTCCTGCTGCTACTTCTGTTCGGAGCGGTCTTCTCGGGCAACAAGACCTACATCAATGTCATCGTCCCCGGCATCGCCGGAATGGGCGTAATGGCCTCCACCTTCTCTGCCCTTGCCTTCAACCTCACCTTCCTCCGCGAGCAAGGCGTGCTTAAGCGCATGCGCGGGACTCCAATGCCGCCTGCCGCATACCTCGGCGGCCTGCTCGCCAATGCAGTCACCAACGCTGTCATTCAGTTGACTGTGGTGATCCTTGTCGCCCGTTTCGGCTTCGGAATTGGCTGGCCCAAGAACTGGCTTGAACTGATCATCTTTGTCGGCTTTGGAGTCTCAGTCTTCGGGGCCCTCGGCGTGGCGTTCTCCCATGTAATTCCAAGCTTCGACGCCGCGCCCGCCTATGTGAACGCTGTGTTCCTGCCTGTGATCTTCATCAGCGGCGTCTTCTACGACACAAACACCGCACCAGCGTTCCTCACGGAGATCGCGAGAATCCTGCCCCTCACCCACCTGATTGACGGCCTCTCGGCGGCGATGGTCTCTGGCGACCCAATCTCCACACAAATGGGCTCCCTCGGAGTCCTTGCGCTCTGGGGCGCCTTCGGACTGTTCTTCGCTATCCGCGGCTTCAGCTGGGACGACGGGTCTTAAGCGAAAACCCAGTTCGCTGGAACCTCGCCACTTATCTCAGCGGAAGTTGCAGCAAGGGGGCCAGCTGGGTACTCCTCACGGAGGATTGAGCCGACCATAAGGTCGTACCACTTGTCTCCATGAAGGTGGAAGTGGCGAAGGACGCCTTCCTCGGTAAAGCCAACCTTCTTGAGGGCCCCGCGCGAACGCTCATTGGTGACAGCTGCGTAGACGCCAAGACGCTCAACACCCATCGCATTGAAGGCGAGGGCCGCCATAAGCGCCTTGGACTCTGTGTTGACGCCCGTGCCCCAGTGGTCGCGGTGAAGCCAGGTGCCGATGATTACGCTGCGGTCACGGGGCCGCGGCTCGGTGTAGGCAGTTACTCCCAAGATTTCGTCGCCACGCGTAACGAGGAAGCCAAGCTCCTCCCCGCTCGCAACCTGCCCAGCCATTCCGGCGATGAAGCGCTCAGCCTGACCGACCTCGGTGTATGGCCCCCACGACAGGTACTTCGTTGTCTCAACGTCACTTCCGATCTGAAACAGGCCTGCAGCATCGGCTTCGCTCGCGAAGCGGAGGGTGAGTGTTGGTCCAGTAATGGCCAGAGGCTCTGCCATGGCTTGATCCTACGGGGCTTTGCTGACCTCGACCAGCCCCGGGATGCGTAAAACAACCATGGACACAATCCGAGCAGAAGGAATCGAAATCGTTGATGCGGAAGGTCAGGTGCGGATTCGCATCGGAGTTGACGAAACCGCCAGCGCCACCATTGAACTCGCCGACTCGTCAGGCGTCGTTAGGTCGAAGGTGCGCGTAGCTGAGGATGGAGCGGCAGCTGTTGAACTCCGCGGATCCGCAGGCCAGATGCGAACCATGCTCGGAGTCGGCGCAAAAGACGACCAAGCCGCCAGCATCGAGTTCCTAGACGGGGCTGGAGCTTCACGGGTCAGCGTTGGCTCGTGGGCTGACGGCTCTGCTTCAATCGCGATCAGCGATGCATCCGGCGGGCGCAGGCTTGTCGCAGGAACCTCACCAGACGGTGACGCATCGATTGACATGCTTGACGCGGACGGGGCACATCGCCTCTCACTTGGCCAGCCAACCGCAGCCCCAACAGGGCTGATGCTTTGGGACCCAAATGGCAAGCTGCGGGCACTAATTGCCCATGGACCTGAGCCAGACCGTTCAGCCTCAGTTGAGTTCTGGGATCCAGACGGCGCCTACCGAGCTGGGTTTGGCCACTGGCCCAATGGTGCCACCGGCATTGAGTTGCTTGATCCGCGTGGAACGCTGCGAGCAAGAGTTGGCGAACGACCCGACGGAGCTACAAGCGTCGAGCTGAGCGATCGCAAGGGCTCCTTCCGCGCTGGCCTCGGACAGTGGCCCAACGGGTCTGCAGGGGTTGAGATGTGGGACTCCAACCAAACCAACCGTGCGCGGCTCGGAGTTTGGGAGGACGGAACGAGCGGGCTTGAGATCTCTGACCCGAACGGCGCAAACCGCACCCGCCTTGGGCAACGGCCCGATGATTCGACAACTCTTGACTTCTGGGA
>CALJKH010000064.1 GCA_937973575.1 uncultured Solirubrobacterales bacterium
TCCTGTTGCTTGACCGGCTAGATCAAACGGATCTCCGTCTTCACCAAGTGACCATCTGAGGATCGACTTCGGCTTGTAGCCAATGAATGACCAGCGCCCGACGTTCTGGCCGCGCTCGGCTGATTCGAGAAGGAAGGAAGGATCCTCGCCGCGCAGCTTGAGGTAGGCAGACACTGGGGTTTCAGTGTCCTCAACCACCGAGTGAACGACAGGGACGATCGAATATTTTTGGGCGAGGGCGATTGCCTCATCGCGACTCGGCGTTACTGCGGTACGGATCCTGTTGTCGGATGCCACCGCTAGCCCTCTGCCCTCTCCGCAAGTACCCGCAGAGCATCGGAAAGTGACATGTTGCGCGTGCGAAGCAGAACGAGAAGGTGGTAGATCACATCTGCCGCCTCGTTGGCAACTCGCTCGTCAGTTTCCTCACGGGCAGCTCTCGCTACCTCTTCAGCTTCCTCTTGGACCTTCTCGCCAGCAAGGCCGTCTGTGGACAGAAGCTTCGCGGTCCATGACCCGTCTGGCATCGCACCAGCACGCTCATTGATCGTCCGCTCCAGAGATGGAAGTGTCGAAAATTCACCTGGCGCAGGGTCACCGAAGCAGGTTCGGTCCCCTGTGTGGCAGGCAGGACCAGCCGGCTCAACAATGGCCAGTAGTGCGTCGGAATCGCAGTCAGTACGGAGGTCTACAAGCTTCAAGAAATTGCCTGAGGTCTCCCCTTTTTGCCAGATCTCTTGCCGCGAACGGCTCCAGAAGTGCAGGTTTCGAGTCGAGATTGTGAGGTCAACTGCCTCCGCGTTGGCCCAAGCCAGCATCAGCACCTCACCGGTGCTGGAGTCCTGAGCTATGCAGGGAAGGAGTCCGCCTTCTCCGTACTGCAGGTTTGATGGATCGATCATGCCCGCTGGAGGGTATCCGGACGGGCCGCTTTGGCAGCATTCTGAGCGTCCTGCTGCGCTCGATCCTGTTGGGGTGTCATAGTCGCGGAAGAATGTTTGAGGGTAAAGAGTTGATCGTCGTTACAGGCAAGGGCGGAGTTGGCCGCACGACGGTTGCCACCGCACTTGGACTGGCCGTAACGAGCAGCGGCGATACTGCAGTGGTCTGTGAGCTCGCCGAACAGGGAGTGATCCCTCAGATGATGGAGGCGGGAAAGCCGGATCGAAACGGCCTCACTCCGCTAACAGCCGAGCTTTGGACTGCCACGATCGATCCTGACGAGACCCTCCGGGAGTGGATGAGGAGTCAGTTTGGGCCGGCTATCTCGCGGACCCTTGGAGCGAGCAAGTCCTTCGCGCAGCTTGCCGCTGCAGCACCAGGAGCAGCGGAGCTCCTCAGCCTGATGAAGGCTTGGGAGATGGGCCCAGGCCGTGGATTCAGCAAGAAGACGACTGATCACGACACGGTGGTACTTGACGCTCCCGCATCCGGCCACGGTGTGGCAATGCTTCGCTCCCCCCGAACCTTCTCCGACATCGCTGCAGGCGGGCCGATCAGGAAGCAGGCCGAAAAGGTCTGGGACCTCCTCAGGGACAGCTCACGCTGCGCGATCGTCGCGGTCGCGCTGCCGGCAGAGCTCCCAGTGGCCGAGACCATTGAACTCGACGAATGGACTCATGAGGTCCTTGGACGCGGGCTCGACCTAGTAGTTGCCAACCGCTGTGAGCCGGCCAGCTTCAGCTCGGCCGAGCTTAAGAAGATCGCGGGTGCTGCCTCCGACGGGGTTCTCCCAGAGGGCGCTCACCAGCTTGCAGTTGCTGCATCAGAGCGCCACTCCGAGCAAGCCGAACTGCTTGAAGTGCTTGCAGATGGAGTTGATTGCGACATCGTGACACTCGCCGCTGAACCAGCTGACACACGCCCGCTGGACCTTGTCAGCAAGCTGTCGGCCGATCTGTTGGCAGCTACGACTGCTTAGTCAATACCGAGGCTGTCGAGCACTCGCTCGTCGCCACGCCAGTCGCGCCTGACTGAGACAGTGAGGTCAAGGTGGCAGCGTTCCCCGGTCAGGCGCTGAATTTCCTTCCGGGCAGCGACCCCGACAGACTTGATCATCTTCCCGCCCTTGCCCACGATGATCCCCTTCTGGGATTCGCTTTCGACGAAGACAGTGGCATCGACCACTAGAAGTCCATCCTTTTTGCGGACGATCTCCTCAACCTTTACCTCCACGGAGTGAGGTATCTCCTGATGGGTGCGGCGCAGGACCTGTTCTCGAACCAACTCGGCAAGCTCAATTCCGATGGGCTGGTCACTGCGCTCCTCTGGAGAGAAGTAGAACGGCCCCTCGGGAAGCCTGGAGATCAACTCCTCCAGGAGCGGTTCGATCCCATCCCCCTTGCGCGCACTGACCGGAACGATTGCGTCTGCGACTCCGAGCGCCTCTGTCGCGGACAGGACCTCAACTAGCTGCCCCTTGCCCATCTTGTCAGCCTTGTTGACGACGGCGACAACGGGCACCTTGACTCCTCGGAGAAGAGAGGCGATGAACCGGTCACCAGGACCGACACCTTCAATTCCGTTGATCACGAACAGGACAGCGTCAGTCTCCTGAAGCTCCCGTTCAACTCGGCGCTGCATTCGGGTTGTCAGCTCGTCGCGAGGGCGTTGCACACCTGGCAGGTCAGTAAGGACCATTTGCCAGTCCTCACCGGTAGCAATGCCACGAATTGCCCGCCGGGTTGTCTGCGGACGGTCTGATGTGATTGCCACCTTCTGGCCGACGAGCCTGTTGGTGAGGGTGCTTTTCCCAGCATTGGGACGTCCTGCCAGAGCAATGAACCCGCTGCGGCTACTCATGACACCCACCTCATGATCTCAGCCTCAACTGCGAGCATCTCGCCGTCGTCTGTCTCGTGGTCCATCCCGACAAGGTGAAGCGCAGCGTGGACGATCGCCCGCTCGACCGACTCACATAGGTCGGGACAGAGGACGATGTCGCCAATCTCGCGCGGCCCAATTGCCTCCCCTGCGCCGTCCAGCGGAAATGACAAAACATCCGTGGGCCCATCTTTGCCACGTTGCTCGGAATTGACCTCTGCCATACGGGGAGCGTCAACTACTTCAAGACCGATGTGCCCGTCCTCAACACCTGCAGTGGCAAGCGACACCCGAAGAAGTTTGGTGATGCGGGCTTCGTCAGGGCCGTCAGGCAGCAGCTCAAGGCCGCTTAGATCAAGATCAAGCAAGAGGCTTAGCCGTGCCGTCTATCGGCTGGGCGCAGCTGATGAGCTGACTTCTGCGAGTGCTCACGGTAGGCGGCAACGATCCGCTGCACGAGGCGGTGGCGCACCACATCCTCGTCACCGAAGCGAATGAATGAGATGTCGTCGACACCGTCAAGGACGCCGCTGACATTGATCAGTCCAGATTCGTTCCCACTCGGAAGGTCGATCTGAGTGATGTCACCGGTTACGACAACCTTGGTCCCAAATCCAAGTCGAGTAAGGAACATCTTCATCTGCTCAGGAGTTGTGTTCTGGGCCTCATCCAGAATTACGAAGCTGTCGTTCAGGGTCCGACCACGCATGAAGGCCAGGGGGGCAACCTCGATGACTCCACGCTCGAGCTGCTTTTGAACCTGTTCGGCGTCAAGCATGTCGTGCAGAGCGTCAAACAGTGGTCGCAAGTAGGGATCAACCTTCGCCATCAGATCCCCGGGTAGGAAGCCAAGACTCTCTCCGGCCTCAACAGCTGGGCGTGTGAGAATGATTCGGCTGGCCTCGCCTCGACTCAAAGCGGCTGCCGCCATCGCCACTGCAAGATAGGTCTTACCCGTGCCAGCGGGCCCAATCCCGAAGGTCACAGTGTTGCGTCGGATCGCATCCACGTACTGCTTCTGCGTCAGAGTCTTCGGCGCGACGCGAAAGTTCCCGCGGGACCAAACCACGTCCTGAAGAACCGTCTTTGGATCTGCCTCGACGGCGAGCGCGCCAGCGACGGCTGCGACAGTTGCTGTTTCGAGCCGGTGCCCCCGCTCAACCAGACCTGCGAGTTCACCGATGACCGCGGCAGCCCCGCGGACGGCCTGTTCGTCGCCCTCAAGCGTGATCACATTGCCGCGCATCCTGATCGAGCAATCTGAACGGTCCTCCAATGCACGGAGGATTGTGTCTCCCTCCCCTGCGAGTTCAACCGCAGCGGAGTTGTCCAGCTCGATGGTCCTACGCACCCAGTGCCTCGCGAACGAGTGCGTTCACTCGTTTGCCGTCTGCTCGCCCGTCGACAGCCTGCATGACTGACTT
>CALJKH010000065.1 GCA_937973575.1 uncultured Solirubrobacterales bacterium
TCGTGCCTGTCTTTGCAGGCATGGCTAACTACGTCCTGCCACTGATGATCGGCGCGCCAGACATGGCGTTCCCACGCCTTAACGCTCTCTCTTTCTGGCTTCTTCCTATCGCCGGAACGCTGATGACCATGAGCTTCCTCATGCCTGGCGGTGCGTTTGCCTCAGGTTGGACTGCTTATGCGCCGCTATCGACTACCCAACCGGTTGGGCAGATGTGCTTCTCCATTGGCGTCCAGTTCGCGGGAGCCTCCTCGATTGCGACAGCTCTGAACTTCCTCGTAACGATCATCACCATGCGGGCGCCTGGCATGAGCTTCTGGCGCATGCCTCTTCTCGTGTGGGCCAACTTCGCTACATCGCTTCTGGTCGTTATTGCGACTCCGTTTATCGCTGCGTCACAGTTCTTCATCCTGCTCGACGTCGCCCTCGGCTTCCACTTCTTCGACGCCACAATCACTAAGGGCACTCAGGGCAGCGTTCTGATGTACCAGCACGTGTTCTGGTTCTACTCACACCCAGCCGTCTACATCATGATGTTGCCAGGGTTCGGGATTGTCTCCGAGATCCTCTCGGTGAAGAGCCGTAAGCCAGTCTTTGGCTACAGGATGATGGCTTTCTCCCTCCTTGCCATCGTTCTCCTTGGATTCACAGTTTGGGCGCACCACATGTTCGTCTCGGGCATGCAGGACTGGATCCGCATTCCGATGATGATCACAACTGCTCTCATCGCGATCCCAACAGGTATCAAGATCTTCTCGTGGCTTGGAACGATGTGGCGGGGCGTTCTCCATTTGGACACCCCCATGCTTTTCGCTCTTGGCTTCCTCACGATGTTCACCCTCGGTGGACTCTCGGGAGTGCTGCTCGCAATGGTGCCGCTTGACATTCACGTGTCCGACACCTACTTCGTAGTGGCCCACATTCACTACGTACTCTTCGGTGGCGCCCTCTTCACGATTTTCGGCGGCATCTACTATTGGTTCCCGAAGATGACGGGCCACATGTACAACGAGAAGCTCGGCAAGATCCACTTCTGGGCCACCTTCGTCTTCTTCAACGCAACCTTCGCTCCAATGCACGTAATCGGTATTCAGGGCATGCCACGACGCGTTGCTGATTACGCAGCCAAGTTTGCCGGCTGGAACATGGCAATTTCAATCGCCTCCTTCATGCTCGGCCTCTCCATGCTGATCTTCCTCTACAACATGGTCAACAGCTGGCGCAATGGCCCTAAGGCAGTCGGCAATCCGTACAACGCTCTTACACTCGAGTGGCTTGTCAGCTCGCCCCCACCAGTCTTCAACTTCGACGAGATCCCAACTGTTGTCGGCGGCCCGTACGAGTACGGCGTCCCTGGTGCGGTTCACGCAATCCTCAACGAGTCGAAGCCAACTCCAGTTGCTGTCGGAGCCGGTGTAGCTGAAGCTGAGGAAGCTGGCGATTCACCAGAGTCCACAACTGACGGCGAGGAGTCCTGATCATGGAAGCAGCTTCCGTACCAGTAGCAGCGGCCCATGACCACAGCCATGACCACCATGGTCCCCCCGTTGCTAACCAGAGCTCAGTCGTTGACGCTCAGACACTCGGCATGTTGCTGTTCATCATTTCCGAGATCATGGTCTTCGGTGGCTTCTTCACCGCCTACTTCTTTATTCGCGTCGTCAATGGCAGCCCATGGCCAGCCACAGGAGAAGAGCTTCCAGCTGTAATTGCTGGCTTCAATACTGCGGTACTCGTATCGAGTTCACTCACAATGCACTGGGCCGTCGAGGGCGCCAAGCACAACAACCGCCGTGCGCTCAAGCTCGGCATGCTCGCTACTCTCCTCCTCGGAGCAACCTTCCTAACAGTTCAGATCAACGAGTACGTCCACTTGGGATTCGCTCCATACGACAGCGCTCAAGCATCCGTCTTCTACGGCCTTACAGGCCTCCACGGAGCGCACGTCTTCATCGGCCTTACGCTGCTCCTGTTCACGACGATTCGGGCCTTCCGCGGTCACTTCACCGCAGAAGAGCACGGCGGAGTCGAAATCCCAGGTATTTACTGGCACTTCGTCGACGTCATGTGGATCATCGTTTATCTCAGCGTCTACATCCTCTAACCGGTGCTCAATCCTTTTCGGTCTGAGCCGGAGGCGTTTAAGTTCTTTAGCCTCGTGCTTGCCGTGGCAGTTGTGATCGGCGTTACGGTTGTAATCCTACGGGCCCTCTGAGGGCCTGTTAGCGGCCTCTAGCGGCCCGACTTAGCTCTAATGGAATACGACCCCATAGTCATCCTCCTACTCGCTCTAGGAGCGGGTCTATACACGCGGGCAATCATTCGCCTGCGTAAGCGTGGCTACAAGGTCTCTGTCGGCCAGCAATCCCTTTGGTGGATCGGTATGGCACTGATGACATTCGGGCTGGTCGGCCCACCGGCTGCGTACTCGGACCAGCTGTTTTGGGCACACATGACCGAGCACCTTCTAATCGCAGATCTAGCCGTGCCGTTCCTCCTAGCCGGAGTCCGGACGCCAGTAGGCCTCTTCATGCCACCCAAGGACCTACTGGTCGCGATCTTCAAGAATCGCTTCCTGCGGCGCCTTGGCTCATTCGTGACAAAGCCTTTGGTGGCCCTCCCGCTATCAGCCCTAGTTCTTTACGGATGGCATCTAGCCCCAGCATTCACAAACGCCACCCAGGATCCCCTTATTCACGCCCTGCAGCACCAGTCCTTCATCCTCGCCAGTGTGCTGTTCTGGTGGCCAGCCATTGAGCCAAACCGCCGGCCGCTACCGGCTCCCCTTTGGAAGATTGGATACATCCTGGCGGGACGCATGGCAAGCATCCTCATGGGGGCGTTGTTCCTAGTCTCCAATAGGCCGTTCTACAGTGGCCTCTACGCCAAGTCGGACGCGACATTCGGGATCACTCCGCTGGCTGACCAGCAGATCGGCGCCAGCCTCATGATGACGACAGACGTGATCGTGATGATGACGATGCTGGGAATCTTCTTCGCGCTAGCTGCGAAGGAGCATGACCGTAAGGAGAGGGCCGAATCGGCCCGGACCAGCGCGTCTACTTGACGGTGAGAGTTCCGACCATGCCAGCTTGGCGGTGGCCTGGAACGCTGCAGTAGAACGTGTACTTGCCTGCAGCAACCGTTACTGAGATCTTGGACGTGCCTCCGCCTGACACGATCGGCCCGATGGCATTCACACCAGCGCCCTGAAGAGCGATGTTGTGTTGCACGGATGACTTGTTGATTGAAACGATCGTCAGGCTGCCTGGAGTGGCTGTGGCAGCCGACGCGTCGTAGAGAAGCTGACCGTTCGGGTCAGGATCGATCTGGAGCTGGCCACCCTTGGCGACGGCCACTGTCTGGTTCTGGCCAGCGACTGCGTTGGCGAGGTTGCCCTCGTCCTTACCCGGCTTCATCGCAGCGAATGCGACATAGGCGGCCACATCACGGGCATCCTGACCGGTTACAAGGTTTGCTGGCATTACTCCAAGCGTGTCCGGGTAGAGGATCTGACGGTGAACTACGCCAGCGTAGGTGGACCGAGGGAAGCCATCACGAAGTGCAGCTGCAAAGGAGTAGTCGAGGTTAGGGCCAGTGACGCCCTTGCTTCCTGCCCGCGCAAGCTGGTGGCATGCCCCGCACTTGGAGACGAAAAGCTTCTTACCGTTGAGAAGGTTCGCGTCCCCGCCATTGACTGTTGGCCCACAGCCCGACGCAACCAGGACGGATGCGGCCGCGGCGACGAGCACTGCAGTGATGGGGGCGGAACTGCGATTCATGAGGGTGCAACCTTACCCGTTCTGGCGGACTGAGCGCAGCCTCCTCCCCCATTGCTACGCTCTACACATGTCCAATCAGCGTTATCGATTCCGCACTCCCTCAACTGGCCGCGAAGTCTTCATCGACGCAGCGCCCGGTAACTCGTATTCAGACCCTCAAACTGGCGAGATTCTTCAGCCAGTAGGCGTGGTGCTCCCACTTGAGCCAAGCGAGTCAAGACTCCCTTGGGCCGTTGAGAATCTGCGGCTTTGTAACCACTGTGGCCAGATGGCCCAGAAGGACCTCAATACCTGTCCGACGTGCGACCGTCGCATGGGTGGCACGGGTTCATAATGCAAGAGTCACGCTCTGACCTAGGCCGAATCACGGCCGTAGCCGCCACCGGCCTGGCTGGTGTTGCTCTCGCAATCGGGCTTGCATCATGCGGCGGAGGTAGCTCAGCAAACTCCAGTTCGGTTGCCAAGCTGACTGTCCCTGGTGGAGCAACTGGTGGCGCACTCTCGGCTCCTGCCAGCACGAGCACAACTACTTCTGCTTCTACGAGCGCCGCATCTGGTGACTCCTCAGGTGGCGCTGCTCCAAGCGGTGACTCCTCAGGTGGCACTGGCGCTGACTCGGGCACTGGCGGCGGTTCTGGCAGCGGATCCGGTTCAGGCTCTGGTTCAGGCGCAGCTGACGCGGGTGGCGCCGGCATCAACTAGCCGAGAGTCAACCTCCCAACCTTCAAAGCGCTTCCCTTGCGGAGGCGCTTTTTCTTGGCAGGGAGTGGTTCAGCGGGTCTAATAGACCGACGGAATGACTGTGAACTCGAACGTTGGGACTCCCGGGTAGTGGCACCGGAAGTCAGCCGTAACGCTGTTCGTCGTCAGAGCAGACTGGGTGAAGATCACGCCGAACTTCGTTGAGCAAGGGTCGGCAGGCTTCTTCGTAACAGGATCAGTCTTGATCGGAAGGCCTGTTGTCGGATCCTTAGGCTTGAAACCGATAGGCGGCCGACTTGAGCGCCAGGCGTCTGCAGTCCCTGCAGGTGCAAGAGGCAGGATCGGCGCGTAGGTGGGCACGCTCAGACCAACAACATCGCCCTTCTTGACGGGAATCGTTGTGGTCAATGGGAGTGTCACCTTCTTACCGAAGAGCGGCTCGAGTCGGATCTCGTTGCCCATCGCTACAAGAGTCTTGGGCATAATCTGGCCGCGCTTCTTCGTGGCAGGGCGAAGTACAACAAGCCGAACACGGGAGCCTGAACCGAAAGTCTTGTCAAAGTAGGACTTCTCCTTGAAGTAGTCCCAGCTGGTGCAGACATAGTGACCCTTGACCCAGCCCTTCTTAAGGCAAGTGCGGGAATCGGCCAGCTTGCCGATCCGCATGGTGATGGCCACGATCCGGCCATTCTTAGGCACCGTCGTTGGGTTCTCGCTTGCCCCGTCCCGAATTGGGTAAACGGTCGTCATCGTGAGCACGCTGCAGCGGCCGAGGCCCTTTGGCTTGCCGCGGTCATTGGCTGCGGTACCCGTGCACGAAGGAGCAGGCAGGCCATTGGGGCCACCAATCTCTACGGCGGGAGATTCTGCAATTGCTGGAACCGCCAGCAACACGAGAAGTGCAGCCGGGAGGACGGTCAGCGCGATGAATCGCTGCAAGTTGACTCTTTCCATCTCGAACAATGGAAGCAGAAAACTGCCAACAATTCGCCGGTTGGGGGTGCGTTTGCACACAGAGAGCCCGGGTTGACCTGCCAGATCCCTAGTATTCAAAGCCGATGCCCGCAATCCAAGCAAAAGGCCTAGAACGCAGATTTAAGGGCGATATCAAGGCCGTTGATGGGATTGACCTCGCAATTGAACCTGGCGAGATCTACGGGTTCCTCGGTCCCAACGGTGCAGGTAAGACAACAACCGTGCGGATGCTCGTCACATTGCTGATGCCGACCGGCGGCCAAGCACTGGTTGCAGGTCACGACGTTGCGAAGGATCCATCAGCGGTAAGGCGCAACATCGGTGTAGCTCTCCAGGAGGCTGCACTTGACCCCCTCATGACTGGCAACGAGCTGATGCTGCTCCAGGCAACGCTTCAAGGGATGTCTTCCAAACTGGCAAAGGAACGCAGTGTCGAGTTGATCGAGCGTGTCGGCCTCTCTGAGGCAGCAGATCGCCGAGTTGGCGGCTACTCCGGCGGCATGAAGCGCCGTCTCGACCTTGCCATGGCACTCGTACATGGACCATCAGTGCTCTTCCTAGACGAGCCGACCACAGGCTTGGACCCTTCGTCGCGTTTCCAGCTCTGGCAGGAGGTCTCAAGGCTTCGAACCGAAGGGACCACCGTCTTCCTCACCACCCAGTATCTGGAAGAGGCTGACCAGCTTGCGGATCGAGTGGGGATTATCGCCGACGGGAAGATCGTCGCCGAGGGAACTCCAGACGAGCTGAAGCGTGAATCGGGCGCAAGCCACCTTGAAATCAACCTCGCTGAGGGTTGCGATCCTTCGACTGCACACCAGGCGCTAGCCAAAATCGGCGCCCCAGAGCCTGCCGCTGAGCAGCGTGACGTGCGTGTCCGACTCACCGACGAGAACGCTGGCGTCGCGGATGCAGTCAGGCTGCTTGATGACGCAGGCATCATGGTCGAAGAGATTGAGCTGGTCCGCCCCTCGTTGGACGACGTCTTCATGGAAAAGACTGGCCGCCATCTAGAGGGTTCAGGCGACTAGATCAAATGATCTCCGCGACATTGGCGCTGGCCTCACGGGCTCTGACTGTCGCCCTACGCCGGCCGCAGTACCTAATGCCGATGCTTGTTTTTCCATCTCTCCTGCTTGCAGTCAACAGCGGGGGACTCTCACAGGCCCAGAATCTCCCAGGGTTTCCTCCTGTCCCCTCCTTCTTTGATTTCCAGATTCCGGCCGCTATCTCGCAGTCTCTGCTGCTTGGCGGCGTCGGCACCGGTATCGCGGTGGCGCTCGAACTCGAACTTGGCTTTTTCGAACGGCTGGTAGCTGCCCCGATCCCACGCTCGTCAATCGTGCTCGGAAGGCTTCTAGCCGCTGCGGCTATCGCAGCTGTCCAAGTAACTTGGTTCCTCGGGCTCGGCATGATCTTCGGGCATGGCGTAGCTGACGGATTCATTGGAGCTCTGGCTGTCTACGCAATTGGTTGCACAGCCGCTGTTGGCTTTGCAGGCATCGGATTGACGCTGGCCTTCAGGGCTGGCAATGCTTCATCTGTCCAGGGAATCTTCCCGTTGGTGTTCGTAGTCCTTTTCCTGTCATCCGCCTTCTTCCCGGTTGACCTCTTGACATCGCCCGTCAATGAGATTGCGCGCTGGAATCCCCTCTCCTACATCGCGACTGGCATGCGCGCGCCGATCATTGGCTATGGAGGAACGAAGGCTTTCCTTGAAGGGCTCGCCGCAGCAGCTGGAGTCGCAATCTTCTTCGGGGTCCTTGCGACACACGCGCTACACAGAAGGTTGAGAATGGGATGAAGGGCGCACAAGTGGTTCCAGCTCTCGCCAGACGGGCTCTCAACGAGATTCTGCGCGTACCGGGTGCCGCCATCCCAGGCGTGCTCGCTCCAACAGTCTTCATGTTGGGGATCAGTGCCGTGTTCGGCAATGTGACCCAGCTACCAGGGTTCAATGGACTCGACGACTACTTAGCCTTCGTTCTACCTGTGGGATTGCTCCAGGGCGCCGGGTTTACCGGCGCTGCAACTGGAGTCAATCTCGCTCGGGACATCGAACAGGGCTGGTTCGACCGCCTCCTCTTGGCCCCTGTCAGCAGACCACTCTTGCTAGCTGGACTCATCTCCTCAGCATCGTTGCGTGCCCTAATCCCGACAACGACGCTTGTTGCCGTCGGACTCCTCTTTGGAGTCAAGTTCCCCGGAATAGTTGAGCTGCTGATCGCTGCCTCGCTGGTGATGCTGCTTGCTGCATGCACTGCATGTTGGGGCACGATCATTGCTCTGAAGTTCAAGACCCAGCAGGCGGCTCCCCTGATGCAAATCGGCTCCTTCGTCGCCGTTCTATTCACAGCCGCTTACGCCCCGAAGCAGATGCTTCAACCGTGGCTAAAGGGAGTCGCCACGGTCAACCCAGTTAATTATGTGTTGACGGGCGTCCGTCAAGGCTTCATCGGGAATGTCACTTGGGCCGACACTTGGCCCGCCTATTTGGCAGCTTTCGCCTTGCTTACAGTCCTCGCGTCGTTTGCGATCCGCGGACTGATGCGCATGGGCCGTTAGCGACCGCTGAAGGTCGCCTTACCGAAGCCCTCTTCAAGGAATGACTTGACTCCGCCTTGAAGATCCTCGGTGGCAAACAGATCAGAAGCAAGACGCACCACAAGCTCGTCGGCAGCCTCAACCCCGTGATCGCGAGCAGCGTTCAGGACCTTCTTGGTTACCTCGTGGGCACGCGTCGGACCATCAGCCAGCTTTCCAGCTAGGGCGCGAGCTGTCGAGTCAACCTCGTCCTTAGGCACTAACCGGTTGATCACGCCCCACTCGTAAAGGGTTGCCGCCGGAACTGGCTCACCGAACATCACAAACTCCCGAGCACGGGCATCCCCAGCCCTAGCCGCAAGTCGTTGACTGCCGCCCATCGTGGGAGTCAAACCGATCCGAGCCTCAACAAGCCCCCATGAGCAATCATCAGCGGCAACGATCAGATCGCAGGTAAGGGCAAGCTCCATGGCCCAAGTAAGTGTCAGCGCATGGGACGCCCAAACAGTCGGGCACGGGAGAGCGTCCATCCGCTTCGTGAACGACATCAGATAGTCGAAAAGGACTCTTGCGCCGGCTGGATCACCAGCTGCGGCGAACTCCTCAACATTGACTCCTCCGCTAACTACCTTTCCTTCGGCTCGGAACAGAACAGCCCGCGGGTTGTCAGCTTCCAGCTGAGTCAGGGCTTCGTCAAGCGATTCGGCAAGCTCCCGCTCCCAGAGATTGAACGGTGGATGGTTAAACGTGACAACCGCGAGGTCGCCCTCTTGATCAACTCGTACTGGTCCGTCACTCATGCTCGTAGCTCCTCTGCTGTTGCCTCAATTTCAGCCATGTCCCCCACTGTCGGAAGCCACGGTGCTTTCAGTCCGTCGCCCTCGTACCTAGGAATGACGTGGAAGTGGAGGTGGAAGACAGTCTGCCCAGCAGCCGGTCGGCACAAACTGATCACAGCAGCCCCATCTGCACCAAGCTTCGTTATTGCACGCTCGGCAAGCTCAGAAGCGACCGTTGAGCAGGCAGCGATATCGCTCGCGCTGGCAGCGACTATGTCATCAGCGTGAGCTTTCGGCACGACTAGGCAGTGCCCGCGCGTGGCTGGGTTGATGTCCATAAAGGCAACCGTCTGCTCATCCTCATGGACTTTGAAGGCCGGGACCGAACCGGCAACGATTCCGCAAAAAATGCAGTCTTCGGCTGACATGGCTTGAAAGGTTACTCCGCCCCTAGAAGCGACCGTGCGTACTCGACCGCCTCGTCCTCAGTTGAGATTTCGCGGGCATATTGGGCTGCTGCGATCTCCGCAAGCAGATCACCGAGCTGGGGTCCTTGAGGGATTCCAAGACTTGTTGCCAGCACATCACCGCGTACGAGGGGGCTCGAATCTCCTTCACGCTCCCGCTCAACGGCGGCTGCGAGGAGTCGGTCGGTCAACGCTAGGTGCCTTTCAATCGCAACTTCGCTATTGCGGCCGCGTGTGGCTAGCCGATCCGCTACCGAGATCACCGTTGTGTCTACTGCTGCCTGACCAGTCTTCAGGAGGTAGCGGTGAACATCGCGCAGTCCCAGAGGCTCCTCGTGTGTGAGGAAGCCAGCTGTCAGGTGGTCGACAATCTCAGCCCGAACAAAGGCCGCGAGCCGTGCTGATGACTTCAAGCGTCCCATCAGGAATGCGTCCGAAACCTCGGCTCCAAGGTCATCGTGGCCTGGAAAGCCAATCCTGCCGTTGTCAAACTCGACACGGGTATCCGGCTTTGCGATGTCGTGGAGCAGGGCCGCCAGCCGGAGAGCTAGCCATCGCGACTGGCCGTCTGCCAGCTCGCCGTTAAGGATGTCAACGGCCTCGTGGCCTGCCGGGCCTAGATCAGATGGGTCAGATTCAAGCCTCTCCACCTCATCGAGCACGAGGAGCGTGTGCTCAAAACAGTCAAGGTGGTGAAAGTCACTCTGTTCTACCCCTTGGAGTCTCAGTAGCTCGGGGAAGATCGCGGCGAGTGCGCCGGACTGCTCTAGGTCACGAATCCCCGCCGATGCGTTCGGGCCAGCCAGAACGCGGGAGAACTCCGCGAAGACTCGCTCGCCCGCTACAGATGCGAGTTCGGGCGCAGCCGTTCGAGCAAGTTCCAAAGTGTTCGCATCCGGCGTGAATCCAATATCTCTGCCAATCCGAGTCATCCTGAGAACTCGAAGAGGGTCTGAGCTGAATGAATCAGGGCCCACAGCCTTCAGGACCCCGCCCTCAATATCTGCCTGGCCGCCTGTTGGATCTAGGCGAATCCCAGTGCCGATCTCCTGCGCGATCGCGTTAACAGTGAAGTCACGCTGGGCGAGGTCAGCTTCGATCGAATCGCCGTTCAGGGGGTTGAAGTCCACCTGCCAGCGATCGTTGTGGTGAACAACCCGCCAGGCTCCGAACTCATCGTTGAGGCCAAAAACGGCAACCTTGCCGACCGTGTCAGCAAAGGTCCGTGCGGCAGCTTCAGGATCTCCAGGAACTACGAGGTCAATGTCTGTGACAGTCCGACCAAGAATTGAGTCACGGACAGCGCCGCCAACTAGCCAGCCGTCCGCTGGAAGCGCCTGCACTGCGACTTCTGGCACCGCGGATGGCGTCACTGGCCGCCGCTGTAGCTCGGTACAACTCGTCCGCCAATGCCAGTGACGATCTCGTAGTTGATCGTGTCAGCGGCAGCAGCCCAGTCTTCAACGAGTACCCGACTCTCGCTGTCCTCACCGAAGAGAGTGACAATGTCGCCCTCCTTCTCTGTCCCTTCAGGCCCGAGGTCAATGGCAATGTTGTCCATGCTGACCCTGCCTACGATCGGCCGGAGCTTGCCGCCAACCAAGCACTCTGAGCGCCCTCCAAGAATCCGGCGTACTCCATCGGCATAACCAATGGGGCATGTGGCGATTCTGGTGGTTCGCTCCGCGATGAAAGCCCGTCCGTAGCCGACACTGTCACCCTCATTAGCCGTCTTGATCGACGCTATGAAGGTACGGAGCGCCATTGCTGGCTCGAGGCCACTCTGTGATGGGTCCTTGTGGAACGGGTCGAGTCCATATATGCCGATACCGCAGCGGACCATGTCGTGGTGCGCTGCTGGCAGCCGCAGCGTGGCGGCGCTGTTGGCCGCATGGGCGATGACGTCCGGCGCGAATCCCTTCACCTCAGTGGCGAACGTCGAGAAGATTCGGTTCTGCTCCTCTAGGAAGCCGTCGTCAGACAGGTCATCAGCAGTTAGAT
>CALJKH010000066.1 GCA_937973575.1 uncultured Solirubrobacterales bacterium
GTGAATGCGGAACGAGTCCTCCACGACCTCCTTGCAGTACTCGCTCGCCAGGTACTTGGCCATGCCGGCTTCCATGTCGTTGCGCTCGCCGGAGTCCTTCTTGCGAGCCGCCATCACCATCATCTGATGCGCGGCCTCGACCTTCACGGCCATGTCCGCGAGGCGGAACGACACAGCCTGGTGCTCCGCGATCGGCTTGCCAAACGTCACGCGCTGCTGCGCGTACTCGACACCGAGCTCGAAGGCCCGGATGCTCAGGCCGCAGGCCCGGGCAGCGACGTTGACACGGCCGACCTCGACGCCGTCCATCATCTGGTAGAAGCCCCTGCCCGGCTCCCCGACGAGGACGTCGTCGATCCACAAGTTGGTCGTGCCGTACCCGCCAATCTTGAAGCTGTACGTTCCGGCGGTTGGGGCATTGATGAGCCCGGTTGCGCGTAGTGACCAGCCGCCTGTTCCGGTGACGGGTGGGGTGCTGTTTATGCCGGGCGAGCAGCACCATCACGATCCCGAGTGTCAGGTAGATCGTCTTGGTCACATCGTGGCTCCCACCGCCATGGTGGGATGCCACATGGCTCAGCGCCTTGGTCCCGAATACTGCGATCAGCACCATCAGGCCTACATTCACGGCCGTAAAGATCGCCTGACGGGCCTTGCCGTGAGGGCCGCTCAGGACCAGCACTGAGAGCGTAAGGATCGTTGGGCTTATGGCTGCGCCAGCTGCCAGGGGCAGGATGTGGGTCATGAGGTCACTCATCGTTATGCCGGAAGGGTACTCTGCAGGTAACAACGCAGCCGATTGACTCGAGGGAGAACGAGATGGCAGACAAGCTGAAGAACTTCATTGGTGGCAAATTTGTGGACCCAACTGGTGACGGAAGCCACGAGGTACGCAACGCCGCAACTGGCGAAGTGATCGCCGAAATGCCTTGCTCTTCGCAGGCTGACATTGACGCTGCGGTTGAAGCTGCCACGAAGGCATTTGAGGAGTGGAAGAACGCGACCCCATCCGAGCGGTCCCTTGCCCTCTTCCGCATCGCCGACGAACTTGAGGAGCGCGGTGAGGAACTCGCCAAGATCGAGTCCCTGAACACCGGCAAGCCACTTCAACTGACGATTGAGGAGGAGATCCCGCCCGCAGCCGACCAGATCCGCTTCTTTGCTGGTGCAGCACGCAACCTTGAAGGCAAGAGCGCAGGCGAGTACATGCCTGGGCACACATCGTGGATTCGCCGCGAGCCAGTTGGTGTCGTCGGCCAGATCACACCATGGAACTACCCGTTCATGATGGCAGTGTGGAAGTTTGCCCCGGCTATCGCAGCTGGCTGCACATGCGTTCTGAAGCCATCTGAGAACACTCCAATGTCAACCCTCTGGCTTGCAGAGATGATGCAGAAGCACCTTCCCGAGGGTGTCTTCAATGTTGTCCTCGGCAAGGGAGAGACGGGGGAGGCCGTTGTTCGCCACAAGGGCATCTCAATGGTGTCCCTGACAGGTTCGGTGCGGGCTGGCAAGGCAGTCGCAGCTGCAGCGTCAGACACACTCAAGCGCGTCCACCTCGAGCTCGGCGGCAAGGCCCCTGTTGTCGTATTTGATGACGCTGACCTTGCTGAAGCCGCTGAGATGATCGCTGGCACTGGTTACTTCAACGCAGGCCAAGACTGCACCGCTGCGACACGCGTACTCGCTGGTCCGGGCATCTACGGCGACTTTGTAGACGCTCTTGCTGAGCAAGCGAAGGGAACTGTCTTTGGTGACCCGCTTAACGCTGACACTTACATGGGGCCAGTAATCAGCGAAGTGCAACGCGATCGCGTCCAAGGGTTCATTGAGCGCACTCCATCGCACGCACAGATCAGCGCTGGCGGGTCAGCTCCTGACGGCCCTGGCTATTTCTTTGAGCCAACTGTCGTCTCCGGCCTCAAGCAGGACGACGAGATGATCCAGAACGAGATCTTCGGTCCGGTCATCACAGTCCAGCAGTTCAGCGACGAAGCTGAGGCGATCGCTTGGGCTAACGGTGTTGATTACGGCCTGGCCTCAAGCGTGTGGACTAAGGACCACGGGCGCGCGATGCGGATGTCGAAGGCACTCGATTTTGGTTGCGTGTGGATCAACACTCACATTCCAATCGTGGCCGAGATGCCGCACGGCGGCTTCAAGCAGTCCGGCTATGGCAAGGACCTCTCGATGTACGGCTTTGACGACTACACGCGCGTCAAGCACGTGATGAGCAACATCGAGTCCTAAATGACGGGAATTGCTTCTTAACATCTTCTTCACGAGTGGCGGCTAACAAGCTTGTAACTTGCCGCTCGTGAGTAGCACTGGAGTAGCAGCACAATCCCCCGAAGGTAGTGAACTCGTTCTAGGTCCCCTCGAGCTTCGCCTCGACGACCGAGAGGCGCTGGTCGCTGGCGTCCGCGCAGCCTTGACAGTTCGCGAGTTCGAAGTGCTTGTGGCAATGGCCAACAAGCCTGATCGCGTTATCACTCGCGAGGATGTTTACGGGCAGGTCTGGGGTGGGCGCATGCCTCACCGCGACCGAGCTGTCGACGTTCACGTAAAGCGGATCCGCTCAAAGCTTGCAGTTGCGGCGCCAACTTGGGAGTTTGTCCATACTCATTTCGGCATCGGATACCGGCTGACCCCACAGCCGCTCGAGGCATAACTTGCGAAATGACTGAACTCTTTACTAACTCTTTCCCAGACTCCCGCGGTTTTCACCCGAACATCACGGCTCCTTCACATTCGGAGTTCCAATTCGGTGGATGCTCATGTCAGTCGGTTGGGAACCACCCCTTCACCCGGCGTTCGACCAAACGAAACAGACCAAGGAGTAACTAAGAACATGCTTCGCAATCGTCTTACAGCCGCCGGCTTCGTTGCGGCTCTTTCCATGGCAGTGGTACCAGCAGGTGCCTCAGCTGCAGCAGCAAAGATCACGATCAGTGGTTCCACCTCAGTGGCTCCTCTGACAGCCAAGCTCATCCCGGCGTACCTCAAGGGATCAGGCAAGGGCAAGGCCTCATTCACTCTTTACCAGGGTGGTTCTGACATCGGCGTAGCCGACGTTGCCTCCGGCCGCGTTGTTCTCGGCGAGTCCTCCCGTGACCCCAAGGCTTCAGACCCAAATGGTCTTCAGTGGACCAAGATTGCTCGTGACGCAATCTGCCTCATCACCAACCCGTCCAACCCAGTAAGCAACCTCACCTCAGACGACGTCAAGGCCATCTTCTCCGGCACCAAGACGAGCTGGTCAGGTATTGCAGGCGCAACCGCAACTGGCAGCATCAACGTTGTTGTCCGTACCGCAGCATCAGGTACTCAGGACGCCTTCCAGAAGCTGTTCATGGGCTCATCAGTCGTTTCAAGCTCAGCAGCCCAGAAGGCATCAAACGGTCTGATTCAGCAGACAGTTGCTTCTGACCCGAACGCAATTGGTTACGTTTCCGAGGCTTTCACCTCAGGCACCAACGTCTCGAAGTACAAGAGCGTTGCCTGCACCCTCAAGAACGCAAAGACCAACGCATACGGCGGCGTACGTAACTTCTGGTACATCACCCGTGGCGCACCTACCGTTGCCACTGCGGACTACATCAACTGGGTTCGCAACAACGCAACCGCCAAGGCCATCATCGCCGCTGGCTGGGTGCCACTGTCATAAATGAGTAGTTCCGACAGACAGTCGGAAGCCGCTGGGCAGGCGCCCGCGGCAAAGATGGAAAGGCGCGCCGAGCTTACGCTCGGCGCGTTGTCGTCCCTTCTTCTCTTTCTCATCGCAGGGATGGTCATTTATGTGTTCATTAAGGCTTGGCCATCGTTTGCACACAACGGGATCTCTTGGTTCGGGGCCAGCGGAAGCGTTGACCAGCAACTCACGAAGATCTTCGACTCGCCCGCAAATCCAAAGGATTACGTCTACAAGATCGGGACCTGGCCGCTGCTCTACGCGACGCTCCTGACGACTGTCCTGTCAGTCCTGATCGGCGGTGTCCTCTCAGTCTTCACAGCAATCTTCATCGTCGAGTTCGCCCCTCAGCAGGTGCGCGACTCAGTCAGCCCGATCATCAGGCTTCTTGCAGCTGTTCCATCAGTCATTTACGGACTGGTCGGGATTCTCGTACTTGTGCCGTTCGTAACCAATTCAGTAATTAGCGAGGGTCGCAAGGAGTCGGTTGCGGGTGTGGTTCAGCTTTCCGGTACCTGCCTAATTGTGGCGGTCGTCGTGCTGACGTTGATGATCTCGCCGATCATGATCGCGATCATTTCCGACGCCCTTCGAGCTGTCCCACGTGGTTGGAAGGAGGGCGCGCTTGCCCTCGGCGCCAACCGTTGGCGAGTGATGTGGACTGTCATCGTTCGAGCAGCCCGCCCGGCCATCATTGCCGCCGCAGTGATCGCCTCCGCCAGGGCCTTGGGCGAAGGAATCATGCTTGCCATGGTCTCCGGTTCTGTTGGGTTTGCCCCCAACCCTCTTGATGGTGTGACCTTTATCTTTGAGCCGCTGCGGCCGTACGCTGCGACGATCGTTGACAACGCGGAAGGCCTGTCGGTCGTGCCCTTTGGCCAGACGATCTACGCAATCGCAGCCGTCCTTCTGATCACTGCTCTCGCGCTCTCACTTGGCGGTGCAGCTGCCAAGCGGCCTCTGCGTAAATACGGAGTTCGGCTATGAGCACAGTCGCGCCACAGCAGCCAATCCGTAAGGTCCATCGTAAGGGGAAGGACAGTGTTAGCAGCTGGCCTCTGCGAGACCGCATGGCCATCTACGCATGTTGGGGGGCAGGACTCATCCTCAGCTCGGTGGCCCTTCTGCTGGTCGGCTACATGTTCTACCGCGGGCTTCAATACATCAGCTTTAGCTTGATCTTCTCTAACCCTGCAGTTGGTTCAAGTCAGGCCGACAGCGGTGGATTCCTCTCGCCAATCCTCGGAACCCTGATCCTGACCACCATCGGCACTGTCGTGGCACTCCCGATAGCCGTAGGAGCCGCCGTTTGGCTGGTCGAATACGGGCGTCCGACCTGGTTGGCCCGTTCAGTGGAGTCGGCAATCGAAGTTGTTGCCGGTACCCCGAGCATCGTGCTCGCCATCTTTGGCCTCCTCCTGTTCAGTAACAAGATTTTCGAACCCCTCTCGTTCGCAGGTGACAACGGGGTCGTCGTAGGACGTTCGTTCCTTACAGCAGGCACGATGATGTCTCTGATCGCAGTGCCGCTGATCTTCACCTCCTCACGTGAGGCTTTACTCCAGATTCCAGCTCAGGTTCGTGAAGCCTCATACGCCCTCGGCAAGACAAAGTGGGCAACCATTCGAAAGGTGCTGATCCCAACAGTTCGGCCAGGCATCTTCACTGGTACTGCTTTGGGCATGGGTCGAATCGCAGGAGACACGGCGATCGTGGTCGTGCTCTTGGGAGCTACTCTGAACCTTCAGCCGCAGGGGTCTGGACCTATCATCAGCACTCTGCGCGGGTCAGGAAGCACGCTAACCTCGTACGTCTACAACAACAGTCCAGCTGGCGAGGGCAACGCTCCACAGAAGGCTTACGCTGCTGCATTCTTCCTCTTGATCCTAGTTCTCATCCTCAACTTCGGCGTCGATGTGGTCGCGCGCCGGTCTAAGAAGGAGATCACATGAGCCTTACCCCGACGCCCCCGCCAATCCGTCGAATTGACCCGAATCGACCAGCCAATGTTGTCCTTCCGGGCAGCGAAGGCCCCGTCGGTGTATCGGACGCCATTGAGCACGCGATTTCTCCAGCGAACAGCTTCAACACCGAGCGGATGAGGATTGA
>CALJKH010000067.1 GCA_937973575.1 uncultured Solirubrobacterales bacterium
TTCCACGGGTAGCCGGTGAAGACGTGGCCGCGCAGCCATTCCGCTCCCGCCCAGGCGATCGCCAGCACGACCAGAGCTGCACCGATGGGCAGCAACGTTGCCAACAGAGCGATAACAGCTGTGCGCTTCCGAATCAACCGCGTGCGATCGGCCAGCCATGGAGCAATCTGTACAAATGGCAGTGCCAGCAGAGCTGTTACCGGAGCAACAACCCAAATTGCTCCGACCGCAAGCGAGGCCAGAAGCATCAAGACGGCAGGGGCTGCCTCGCCAGGTGACTCAAGCTCGCCTGGCGGCAACATTGGCGGGGTCTCAGGCATTGCCCGCGGCCGCAGGAAGATCCAGCCGAGCGCGCCCACCACGGGCAGTCCAGCCAGGGCCGGCCATGAGACCGGTACTGACCCTGCTGGTGCGACCGAGGCTGGTACGCCGTGGATGATTCCGGTGAGGCCAGCCACAAGCAGCCAGAGCCACATCACAAGGAATACCGGCCAAGCCGCCACGAACCATCGAAGCGATGGCAGCACTGGAATCCTTCTGCGGCGACTGCGGGCAACTCCGTCGACTCCGACGACGATGCCAATCGCGACTAGGACTCCACCGAGGACGCGCAAAACCCAAGCGGGCAGAACCCTGTCCCGCACTGGAATGTCAGCAGTTGGGGATCCCGGCCACGACTGGCCGGCACCGTCAAGAATGCTTGCGAGGCGAAGTGAGGATCGCCCAAACGCAGCGAACTGATCCCCGAGAATTCCATCCTGAGGAACCGCCCGCTCGCCCGACGACCCGAGCTCAATCGCTGGCACCCCATCAGACAACAGAACGCTCTGATCAGTAGTTGACAGTGGAATGGCAAGGCGCGCAAAGCGGGAAGCGCTTGAAGCCACCCCTGGGTTTAGCCCCGTCTCCTGCTCAACTGCGCTTGCGGCACTGCGTTCAAGAGCGATCGGCGCTGCGACTGAGCGGGCTTCAGCCCACGGCACCACGAAAGGACGGTGCGTAACCGCAGCCGACTGATTGCCGAGGACAATCGCTGCGACAGTCGCATCCGCGTTCGGAGACCAACCTGCGAGCCCACCGCCTGGGCCTGCTCCAGTCGAGATGAACTCGACACTGTGCGAGACAGTCCTACCGCCGATGTCCCGAGCCAGTTCAAGCAGGACAGCTGTGCCGCTTAACGGAGCCTGCCCGGGACCGGGCATTGCTCGATCCGAGGCAATGAAGACCTTGCGCTGGGAAAAGCCGGTAAGGAGACCGTGCACCACTTGGGTAGTGCGCTCGCCGTTGACAGTTGCTGACTCCCGGGTGTCAATCCAGACCTTGAGTCCTGCGGCCCTGAACCTCTGGGCAATAAAAGCAGCGGCCAGTCCGTCACCGGGTTTACCCGGGCCCCGGTCCTTAAAGGTCATCAGCTTCGTCAAATCAGCCTTAGCTGCATCACTATCGAAAGCATCAGGTGCCAGCGCAACCGTCCGCGCAACGGGCGCCTGCTTTAGGGAGAAGGCCGCGACCGCAAATAGCGGCACCATGGTGAAGATGAGTGCGACACGATGGAGGCGACCGTCAAGCACAGGGTCAGCCTAGCCACAGCAGCGGTCCCGGCACCTCCTGCAACGCGGGTATGGTGCTTTACATGCTCCAAACAGTCCCACTTGGTACCAAGCACCTTGACGACTACGCATCGATCGTCGGGCGTGACCTGATTGAGGAGATTCGCGCGCTTGCGGAGCCCCTTCAGGGGCATCGCATCCTGCACCTCTCAGCAACCGCCTATGGCGGTGGAGTCGCTGAGATCCTCTACACGCTGCTACCTCTCATGAGAGACGTCGGTCTAGACGCTGAGTGGCATGTGATCTACGGCCAGGACGAATTCTTCAATGCGACCAAGCAGATGCATAACTCGCTCCAAGGAGCGGAGCAGGACCTAACTCCCGAGCAGTGGTCTGACTGGAAGCGCTACAACGAGATGAACGCTGAAGCTCTCTCTGGTGGTTGGGACACCTGCATCGTCCATGACCCGCAACCTGCGGCGATCATGAATCTTGTTCCTGACAGGGCAAAGCAGTGGGTTTGGCGCTGCCACATTGACCTCTCCACCCCAAACCCGGACACCATCGCTCAGCTTCTCCCTTGGATTGCCGACTACCCACAGTCCGTATTCCACATGCAGCAGTACGTCCCAGCTGGGATGAACGGGCAGGTCAACATTGTCCCACCTGCAATCGATCCACTTGCTCCAAAGAACATGGCCTTCTCTCCTGATGAGGCGACATACATCTGTCACCAGTTCGGTATTGATGTTGAGCGGCCGCTGGTCTGCCAGGTGTCGCGCTTCGACCCTTGGAAGGACCCACTCGGCGTAATTGACGCCTTCCGTTCAGCTCGCGACCATGTGCCAGACATCCAGCTCGCATTGGTTGGATCAATGGCCTCTGATGACCCCGAGGGTTGGGAGTTCTTCAACGCCACGGTTGAACACGCCGCCGGTGATCCAGACATTCACATCCTCAACAACTTCAACAACGTTGGGGCCATTGAGGTCAACGCATTCCAGTCGCACGCTGATGTGTTGATCCAGAAGAGCACCCGTGAAGGTTTTGGGCTGACAGTGTCTGAAGCTCTTTGGAAGGCACGGCCGTTCATCGGCGGTGATGTTGGCGGGATCCCGCTGCAGATCACCGATGGGGCCTCCGGGTACCTAGTTGACTCAGTGGAAGCCTGCGCTGAGCGGACAGTCGACATCCTGCGCGACCCAGAGCTCGGTGCTCGCCTTGGCAAGACTGGAAAGGAACATGTGCGAAAGCACTTCCTGACGCCGCGCCTCCTGCGCGACTGGCTCAAGATCGCGAACGGGCAGCAGGCAGGGGAATGAGCCCGGACCAAGCCGCGCCTCTGGTACTCGTGTCAAATCGCGGGCCGGTGAGGTTTCGGCCTGGTGGTGAGATGAAGCGTGGCGGCGGCGGTCTCGTTACTGCGCTGACGGGTCTCGCGAGCTATCGCGATGTGACTTGGGTTGCCTCCGCAATGACCGAGTCTGACGCTGAGGCCTCGCGAACTCACGGAGGCAAAGCCTTCCCAGTCAGCCTGCCCGACAGCCCCCGCGACTACATGGTCCGTCTTGTTGAGTCAGACCCGGAGGCCTACCACGGCTTCTACAGCGTTGTGAGCAACCCAATGCTCTGGTTTATTCAGCACTACCTCTGGGACCTTTCGAATGCGCCGGACATTCGAACTGAGGAAATCGAGGCCTTCGACTTCGGCTACAAGCAGGTCAATGAGGATCTCGCTGCTGCAGTCCTTGAGGAGATTGAGGGAGTTGAGAACCCAGTCGTGATGGTTCACGACTACCACCTCTACACCTTGCCTGGCGTAATCAGGAGAGAGCGCCCGGATGCGTTCCTTCAGCACTTCGTTCATATCCCCTGGACTCAATCCGACGCGTGGCGCGTACTGCCGTCTCGACTTCGCGAGGAACTTTTCACCGGCATCTTGGGCAACGACATCATCGGCGTTCACACAATGGCCTACCGCAGGAACTTCCTCCAGTGCTGTCGAGACCTGATGGACCTCGAGGTGGATTTCGAAGCGGGCAAGGTGATCTCTCCTGACGGTCGCGTTGTTTGGGTTCGTGACTACCCATTGCCGATCGACGCCGCATCGACTCGTGCTGTTGCCGAGCGCCCTCGAACTCGTCAGTTCGAAGAGGACCTCGTTCGCCGTCGTCGCGAGCACCTCATCCTGCGGGTTGACCGCGCTGACCTTTCGAAGAATGTCCTGCGCGGATTCACTGCCTTTGATGTCTTCCTGACTCAGCACCCAGAGTTCCGCGAGAAGGTCAGCTTCGTCGCCCAACTGATGCCGTCGCGGACAGATGTTCCCGAGTACCGCGAATACCTTGAGCGAATCGAAGCGCTTGTAGCTGTCGTCAACCAGCATCACGGCACCCCGGACTGGATGCCAATCCAGCTCAAGCTTCGCGACGACCTTGAGGAAGCAGTCGCCGCCTACAAGCACTACGACGTCTTGCTCGTCAACGCGATGTTCGACGGAATGAACCTTGTCGCGAAGGAAGGCCCGCTCGTAAACGAGCGCAATGGAGTCTCGATCCTCTCCGAGAACACTGGAGCACACGAGGAACTGGGCGAATTTGCGATCTCCGTCAACCCGTTCGACATTCAAGAACTCGCTGACATGCTCCACCGGGCGCTCACCATGAAGGAAGAGGAGCGAGAGCGCCGCCACCGTGGACTGCTTGAAATCGTTACCGCTAGGGACCCAGGCGACTGGATTGATGAGCAGCTCGACGACATCGCAGAACGTCGTGGCACTCGCCGCTAGCTAGAGCGGACTGAACTCCGGCCTGCTTGGGGTCGGAGCCGGGGTGGGCGGTGAGCTGTACTGGGGAACTTGCCGGTAGGAGCCCTGGCCCCTCTGCTGCGGTAGCGGTGGCAGTGCCTTCTTCTTGCGGACCGGCTTCGGCTGGCCAACTCCATCCGGCAGCGGAAGCTCCGGTTCCTGTTTCGCTCGTTGCCCGGGTGCAGTTGCAACTTGCGGTGGTACTGGAATCTCACGCCAGCTGGCCGGCACATGCGGCACCTTTGGCCCTCCCTCTAGGACCGCCAGAAAGGCCAGAAACCCAAGCACCAGCTCACGCCAACGCCTCACTACGAGGAGTATTGCTGTCTCTGCGAGAGACCTCTTGAGCAGTTTTCGCGTGCCTTTCAATTCTGGGTATTGAGGCCCTAGCCGCCCGCGATTCGCCCCCAATGCTACGCTGACCGCCGCAATGCCTAACCAGACCTATGACCTAATGCTCATTGTCAGCGCCGAAGCTGAGGAAAGCCGCAAGGCTGAAATCAGTTCGGAAGTCGACGCCCTGATTGCCAAGGGAGGCGGAACCGTCTCCGAGCGCAAGGATTGGGGTAACCGTCCGCTGGCCTTCGAAATTGATCACGAGGCAGTCGGTGATTACACACTGATCCGCTTTGAGGGACCAGGCGAGATGATCGAGCCAATGGCTCGTCAGCTGAACATCACCGACGGTTTGCTTCGCCATCGCGTAATCAAGGCCATCAAGGGTGCTCCTTCGATGGTTGGCCCATCTGCAGCAGTAAGCGGCGTACCAACTCCGCCTTCCGCACCTCAGGCAGCCGCTCCAGCAGCACCTGCTGCTCCGGTTGAGGATGCTCCTGCAGCACCAGTCGCTGATGCCCCTGTCGCAGAGGCTCCAGTTGACGCCCCAGCTGGCGATGAGCCCGCTGGCGACGCCTAATCCCCGCTTTTCTGCGGAGAGCTGTCGCGAATCAGCCCAATTTCCGTGCCGAATTAGGTATGGACACAGTGGCTGCGCTCCCACCCCAATAGACTCGCCTCCAACGAAATAGCCGCCTTCGAAAGGAATTCACTGTGGCCCAGAACATCAACCGAGTGATCATCACCGGAAATCTCACCCGTGACCCAGAGCTCCGCTCCCTCCAGAGCGGCACCTCCGTCTGCAAGCTCGGGGTTGCCGTAAACGGCCGCCGCAAGAACGCAAGCGGCGAGTGGGAAGACAAGCCGAACTACTTCGATGTGACCGTTTGGGGCCCCCAGGGCGAGAACGCAGCCAAGTTTCTTACCAAGGGTCGCCCGGTCGCAATTGACGGTCGACTCGAGTGGAGCCAGTGGGAATCCGAGGGACAAAAGCGCCAGAAGGTCGAAATCGTCGCCGACTCGGTACAGTTCCTAGGCGGTCGTGATGACTCGACCGGAGGCTCTCCTGCTCCACGCGGAGACGTTCCGATTGATGATGGCGACTTCGCACCCCCAGCCCCAAGTAGTGGCGCCGGGGATGAAGACATTCCCTTCTAGACAAGAGAACTAAGGAACAAGTGGCAAAACAGCGCAGCACAAAGCCTTCACGTAGGCGAGATAAGCGAATGGGCTCCGGCCGTCGTAAGTCCTGCCCGTACTGCAAGGACAAGGTTGAACACGTCGATTGGCGTGACGTAGCCACCCTTCGTCGCTTCGTCTCAGACCGGGGCAAGCTGCGCGGCCGTCGCATCACTGGTGCGTGCCGTCGCCACCAAAGTCAAATTGCGAACGCTGTCAAGCGCGCTCGCGAGCTTGCACTGCTTCCTTATGTTGCAGAGCATGTTGATATCGAGGGCCGCCTCGTCCGTTCTGAACGTGACGATCGCGACGACCGCCGTGGCGGCGACCGTGGCGATCGCGGTGACCGTGGGGATCGACGCTAATGCCACAGGCAATTCTTCTTGAGAACGTTGCAGCTCTTGGCGAGAAGGGCGACGTCGTAGTCGTCTCCAAGGGTTACATGCGTAACTACCTCGGTCCTCGTGGCCTTGCCCGTGAGGCTTCGGACATCGCCATCGCTGAAGCCAAGCGCCGGATGGAGGAGGAGGACGCAGCCCGCCGTGACGCAGAGTCCCGCGCAGGTGAGTACGCAGCTCTCCTTTCAAAGACTGTTCTTACAATCTCCCGTCAGGCTGGCGAAGATGGTCGCCTGTTCGGTTCAGTCACTGCAGCTGATGTGGCTGAGGCAATCAAGGACGCGCGTAACATCAAGGTTGACAAGCGCAAGGTCCGTCTTGAAGAGCCGATCAAGCAGGTCGGCACTCACATGGTCGAAGTAGAGATCGCCGGTGGTAACACCGCGTCGGTTAAGACCATGGTTGTTGCAGAGAGCTAAGAAACTGACAAAAGGCCCGCAGGATGCGGCCCTTTTCCAGTCTCAGGTCATAGCAGCAGCGCTACGCTCGGACGACTGTGAATCCTGACGGAACATCACTTTCGGCTGAACTTGCCTCCCTGGAGCGAACTGCTGCGCCACCGCACGACATTGATGCGGAGCAAGCGGTCCTCTCAGCGATCCTTCTAACAGAGCGCACCCTCTACGAAGTCGTAATCACGGGCCAGCTCCGGCCAGAGGACTTTTACCGCCCGCAGCACTCTGCGATTTACGAAGCCATGGTCACGCTCTACAACTCTGGCGAGCCGATTGACACTCTTCTTCTGAAGGAGCAGCTGCGCAAGGTTGGTTCCCTCGATGACGCTGGTGGCGAGGCAATGATCGACTCGCTCGCTGCGGCAGCTCCGGCAGCAGCCAATGTTCGTAACTACGCCAGCATCGTCAAGAGCACTGCCCTACTGCGCCGTCTCCAACGCGCTACCTACGAGATTCAAGAATCCATCACTAACCGTGATGGTGAAGCTCGCGACCTTGTTGAGCAGGCTGAAATGGCGATCCTCGAAGTTGCGCGCGATGACAGCCAGAAGGATTTCGCCTCAGTTGCCGATGTCCTTGACCGCGAGGTTGACCGGATGGAGGCCCTCTCACGCGGTGATCGCCCGATGGGTGGCACCCCGTCAGGCTTCGCGGACCTTGACTCCGTGACCGGAGGGTTCCAACCAGGCAACTTGATCATCCTTGCTGCCCGCCCCTCAATGGGTAAGTCGGCACTTGTAACGAACATCGCTGAGAACGCCGCCTTGACTCACGGCAAGCCAGTTGCTCTGTTCTCATTGGAAATGTCAGAAGCTGAACTCGCCCAGAGGTTTGTTGCCTCCCAGTCGGTAACGCACGGTGAGCGCCTCCGTAAGGGAACTGTTGATCCGAAGCGCTGGCCTAAGATCCTCGCCGCATGTGACGAACTTGCCCGCGCTCCGCTCTATATCGACGACTCGTCTGACATTGGAATCATGGAAATTCGTGCGAAGGCCCGTCGCCTCCACCAGAAACTCCGCCATGGTGACGGCAGCGGCGGCCTCGGAATGATCATCGTCGACTACCTGCAGCTGATGCGCGCAGACGGCCGCTATGACAGCCGTGTTGAGCAGGTCGGCCAGATGAGCCGTGGTCTAAAGATCCTCGCCCGCGAGCTTGAAGTTCCAGTTATTGCGCTGTCTCAGCTCTCCCGTGGTGTCGAGTCCCGCACGGACAAACGGCCGATGCTTTCCGACCTTCGTGAATCAGGCCAGATCGAGCAGGACGCAGACGTTGTCATGTTCATCTACCGCGACGACTACTACCTCAAGGAAGAATCAGAGGACCAGGGCCTTGCGGAACTCATCATCGCCAAACACCGAAACGGCGAACTTAAGACTGTTAAGTTGAGCTTCCAAGCGCAATATCCGCGCTTCATGACGCTCCAACATGAACACGAGCGCCACGACTAAACATTGCTGCGCCACAGCGCCGCGTAGACTCAAGGACTTCAAATGCCCGGAATCGTGATTGTCGGCGCCCAGTGGGGCGACGAAGGAAAAGGAAAGGTCACAGACCTGCTCGCAGAGCAGGCTGACACTGTGATCCGTTTTCAGGGCGGCAACAATGCCGGCCACACGATTGTCCGCGATGGGGTTGAGTGGAAGCTCCACCTGATCCCGTCCGGAATCCTTCACCCAGGGACCACCTGCGTGATCGGCAACGGAGTAGTTATTGACCCTGCCGTCCTTACCGCCGAGCTCGACGAGCTCAAGCGCAAGGGCGTAGATGTTTCAACCCTCAGGATCAGCGCCAACGCGCACATGATCATGCCTTACCACCTGCTTCTCGACCACGCTGGTGAGACCAAGCTGGGCGAGGCGAAGATCGGCACAACTCGTCGCGGAATCGGCCCTGCCTACGCCGACAAGTCAGCACGCCTCGGCATTCGAGTGCAAGACCTGCTTGACGAGAAGATCCTCAAGCAGAAGATCATGGCTGCGATGGAGCCGAAGCGTCTCTCGTTGCGCCCATTCCAGAAGGACGCCACCCTTGACCTCCAGGCGATGACTGACGAGTACCTGATGTACGGCCACAGGCTTGAGCCGCACATCCGCGACTGCGCGAAGCTTGCGTGGGACGACCTGGACGCTGGCCGAACAGTTCTGTTCGAAGGCGCGCAGGGTGCACTCCTTGACATTGACCACGGCACCTACCCGTTCGTAACCTCGTCTAACCCGATCGCTGGCGCAGCCTGCATCGGCGCTGGTGTTGGACCACGCGACATTGACGAGGTCTGGGGAATCACAAAGGCTTACGCCACTCGAGTTGGCTCAGGCCCCTTCCCAACTGAACTTGATGATGGTCTCGGTGAGGACATTCGCCAGAAGGGTGGCGAGTTCGGCACGACCACCGGCCGTGCGCGGCGTGTTGGCTGGCTTGACCTTGTCGCACTTCGCTACGCAGCTCGCATCAACTCGCTGACGGCGCTGGTACTGACGAAGCTCGATGTTCTCTCAGGCCTTGAAACGCTTCGCGTCGCAACCTCCTACATCGGCAAAGACGGTGTTGAGTTCGAGGACTTCCCGTATCACCAGACTGTCCTCCACCACTCCAGCGGCAAATATGTTGACCTGCCCGGCTGGTCAGAGGACATCACTGGCTGCAGGGAGTTCGACGACCTGCCGCAGAACGCCAAGGATTACATCCGCTTTGTTGAGGAGTTCACAGGTGTTCCTGTGACTCTGATTGGTGTTGGGCCCGGCCGCGACCAGATCATCTGGACGGACGCTGCCGAAGGCACCATCCCGCGCCGCTAACCCTCGCTCCCGTGCTTGGTTTGAGTCGGCTCGGCTTAGACCTAACGACCCAAGTCACGCCGATCCGACTCAAACCAAGTCCTTAGGCAAGATGAGTGATTGCCGAGGCTGCTTGGAACTGCAGCGAGCGTGACTCAGCAGTTCGGTCTAAGCGAGCTGCAGTTCCAAGTAGCCCGAACGATTGAGAGCTGCAGCGAGCGTGACTCAGCAGTTCGGTCTAAGCGAGCTGCAGCTCCAATCAGTCCGGTCTAAGTGAGCTGCAGTTCCAAGCAGCCCCAGCGATTGAGAGCTAGCGCCAGTTTTCGAGCAGTTCGTCGTCGTCCACTGTGCCGATTCGGCGTGCCGGGACTCCAACTACAACTGTGCGGGCCTGAACATCATGCTTGACGACAGCTCCGCCGCCGACAACAGCCTCTTCGCCAATTTCAACCCCCGGCAGGATCACTGAACCTCCGCCGATGCGGCAAGCCCTGCGGAGCGTCGCGCCTTGCAGAGGCACGCTGCCATCGTGGCGACCCATGGTGTCGTCGTTAGTGGTGACAGCACCGGGGCCAATGAACACATCGTCCTCGACGATGCTGCCGGCCGTCACGTAGACGAGAGTCTGGATCCGAGCCCGTTCGCCAACGACTACATCGTTGTC
>CALJKH010000068.1 GCA_937973575.1 uncultured Solirubrobacterales bacterium
GGTGCTTTCGAAGATTGGTGTGGCAATCCTGCGGTAACCAGCGCGGCCGAGGATCTTGGCGGCCGCCGAGTCCACACGTTCGTAAGAGGCCGCTAGCGCTGGCAGCACATCGAAGGTGCCTTTGGGTGCATTGAGCTGTGCCATCAGTTAACGCTCTGCAGAAACGGGTTGGTAGCTCGCTCGGCACCAAGCGTCGTAAGCGGGCCGTGTCCGGGATGCACAACGGCATCATCCGGATATGCGTCGAGAAGGCCAGCGATAGAAGCAATCAGAGTTGGCCCGTCACCACCTGGTAGATCCACCCGGCCAACAGAACCTTGGAACAGCACATCGCCAGATAGAAGCTTCGAGCCTCCGTCAAAGATGTAGGTGACGTGCCCCGGGCTGTGACCCGGAGTAAAGACAACCTCAATCTCCATCCCTGCGAGATTCAAGGTCTCACCGCCGGTAACGAGATGCTCAGCGTCCCAGCTTTCAAATGGGCCAAAGCCAGGCCAAGGAACGAAGTCCATGATGTTGGAGAGCACCTGCTTTTCGATCTCGGGGCACCACACTTCCGCGCCAGTGGCCTTGGCAACCGGCGCAACGGCTCCAACATGATCGAAATGGGTATGGGTTAGAAGAATTGCCTTGCATGTAGCTCCGGTGTCAGCAATTGCTGCGAGGAGGACATCCGCCTCGTCGCCTGGATCAATGATCACGCACTCGTCGCCGGTTGGACCAACAACGATGTAGGAGTTCTCCTGAACTGGGCCAACCGTAAACCCGTGAACCTGAACCGTCATTTTCCAGCAGCCTCCGCCTTCTTGCGCTGCCTACGTCGGTAGATCCAAAGGTCGGTGTAGTAACCCAGCGGCGTGTATAGAGCGATCATCAGGATCGAAATAACCGCAGATGCTGTGGGTGGACGCTTAAGGAACAAGTACAGAAGCCCAAAGAAGACTCCGGAGGCGAGGACAGCTCGAACCGCAGCGTTACGCCAAGTTGGTGGAAGGTCGTACTTGTTGACCCGCTGCGACGGCGTTGCGGACGCCTTACCCGCCTTGCCAGCTTTCTCGTCGCTTGTTGGCTTGCGGCCCGTACGGCCGCGCGACTCAACCATCCCGGCAGCGTTGCCGCGGTGCTTGGACTTGCGCTTTTTGCTCTTGCTGGCCATTAGGTAGTGATCCCGTGGAACCTTAGACAACCCTCCACCGACTTCATGGTGGGATCAAAATCCGGCATCTCTAGATCACGAGGTATCGCAGCAATGTAGCGCTCGGGAGCGAGCCCGATTAGTTCACCAGCAATCACTTCGTGCCGGCTGGAAGCGAACTGCGTGACTGCGTCGATCCCCGCCTCGTCAGGACGCTCAAGATTGAACGAGAGCTGAACGAAGCCCTGATCCTTAAGTTCGAAGGCAAGGGCCTTCACGCCTGGTAGCCCCCTCTCGCCGCCGTCCCTCATCAGCGAGGCTGTATGACGGGCTTCCTCAAGCGTCGCGGAATAGCCAAGTCGAAGATTGAATGCGACTAGGGGTGGCCGCGCGGCGACAAGTACTGCGCCGACCTCCGCGGAGGGCACCGCAGGCCCAAAGTCTGGACTCACTAGCCCTGATGCCACACGACTCCTCAGACCACTGATACCACCGGAGCGAAGCTCCGCTCTGCTTCGGCCGCCAGCGAGTAATCCGTAAAGGAACACGCTCGCACCAGCGCGCCCCAGACCTCCTGCCGCGCTCAGGGCGGCCGCAGCTGCAGCTCCTCGCTGCGAGTCTGCGAGATACACGAAGGGGGCTACATCGAGCGCTCCGACATGAGGGTGGACACCGGAGCCCTCCCCCAAGTCAATTCCCGACGCAGCAACCCGCCACCCGGCAACGATCGCGCTGCTTAGAACAGCCTGACTACCAGCCAGAGTATGAACACTGCGGCCGTGGTCTGAATCTGAAGTCTGATCAAGAACGATCGCGCCTTCAGCACGGTAGGCCTCGGCAACAGCATCCACGAGGTTCAAGTCCGAACCCTCGGAGATGTTGGGAATCGCTAGAAGGACCTCAGACACAGGTTGAGGTTAACCTCTCTCCATGAAAATTTACGTGTGTTACGGAACCTGGGTTAAAGACCCGATGAACAACCTCAGGGGCAAAAAGCATGTTTGCGGAGCCGCTCACGAAGCAGTCGTCGAAGCCGGCTACGAGCCGGAGGTCGTAAAGGCCTATGGATTCGGTCCGCTTCCCGACTGGATGAACTCCACCAGGGGTCGCCGTGAGGTGCGCGCGATGACTGGAAACAACTGGGTCCCGCTCCTCGTTACAGACGATGGTGAGCACATCCAGGGCTCACAGCGGATCATCGACTGGGCCGCGGCCCACCCCGCCTAGCCCTAAATCGTTTGCAGCACTAGACTGCTGCATCCCCCGCCGGAGTAGCTCAGTTGGTTAGAGCAGCGGAATCATAATCCGCGTGTCGGGGGTTCGAGTCCCTCCTCCGGCATTTTCACTTTCTCTTAAACGGGTTCTTTACCCCGGGGAAGGTGGCCTTGAGGCGAGCGAAGACTCGGCTCATCCTGCCTTCTTTGCCCGTGTCTAGATCCTCGCCTGGCTCACCAGGGCCAACAGCCCAATCGGGAATCGGGAGATCTCTGCCAATTCGGTTCTCAATCCAAGCCCGTGGCCTCCAGCCACGGTGCCCACCGATAACCATCAGCAGCATCAGCGTGAGACCAAGAACCGTCAGCACCAGACCGTTCCAGAAGGGAGCCGCGGAGTAGGTGAAAACGACAGTGTGCTTTCCAGGCGGAATTGAGATCCCCTGAATTGCGAAATTCGTCGGCTTCACGGCTACTTGCTTTCCATCCACCTCCGCCTCCCATTGCGGAGTCCAAGCGTTACCAACGACCAGCCAGCCACCAGGACCGGATGGCACATCGACTGTCATCTGACGGTTCGAATCCCACTTGGCAACAGCACTCCGGTAGCTGGTTCCGGCTCCAACGATCCCCGGGCTGCCGAGAGGTACATAGGCAAACTGCCGAGGCTTGAGCTTGTTCCCAGCCATCTGCGCCAATGAGAACAGGGCCGGTGTCCGCCTAACACGTGGGACGATGAACGCCCGCGGCATTGCGAACGCGTCTTGGTAGACGACAGCGTCAGGGCCTCTGTAGACCTCTTTGAAACCAGGAATTGAGTAGCGAGCGTATGGCCGGCTCAGGTAATAACGAACATTCATCATCCGCAGCAGGTTGAGAGATTGGGCACGCCGCGGATTTGGAGCGCCCGGAAGCCGCTCTAGATACCCGGGCTGGTCCAATGCCTTGGTCGCGAAGTTCACCCAGCGCCTCGAGATCGGTGGGTCATGGCCCTCGAGCGACTCAAGGCCGTACATGGCGGTGGCGTTCGACTGCATCAATGTGGATTCAACGCCGACACGAATCGTCCCGACCCGGAATGTCCCAGGCTGCTTCTGGAGGAACTGGATCGACGGCGGCGTTGCTGGGTGCGCAAGAGACGGTGGCAACCAGACATTGAGAGTTGAGAGGTAGGCAAGCTGCCCGACGCAAAGGACGAGCGTCGCCCCAACCGCCCATCGCTCCTTGACCCGTCCGAACAGCCAGAGCACTGCCCCCGTGAGGAGGAGGACGGCGCCCAGACGGGCAATCGCGAGGTCATTGACCGTGCGCGAAGGCCCGTAGGTGACATCTAGGCCGAGCTCAATCCCAAGCAGGCCCACACCGACGACGAACGGAATGCCAACCCAGCAAGCGATTGCCCTGAGCGAAAGCCCCCGCCGCAACAGTGACTGGACAGCAGCACCAGCCCCAATCGCGCCAGCCGCGGCGATATAGACATAGACACGTTGAACAATCACAGTGTCAAGCGGTGGAATCTTGAGAAGGAGCGCTGCCGGGAATATCCCGAACATCAGGATCGCTGAAACTGCCGCCACCGCTGCCATTGCCTTGGTGGTCGCGAGAGACCTAAGGCGCCAGAGGGCGATCAACGCGAGGATCAGCGCCCCAATCCCGAAGTCGACGAGGGTCGATGTGAAAAGGAAGTTCAGGCGCGAGACATTCGGCCAGTTGTCTGCCCGACCAAACAGATCAGGCATGAGGTAGAGAATCGAGTCCCAAGGAGAGAGTGGTGAACGGCTTTGGTACTTGTGGCTGATTCGCTCAATTGAGAGGTCGTACGCTGGGTAGAACGGCAGAATCGCCACCCCGGCGATCAACGCTCCGAGGCCGTGGGCCATTAACCACATCACCATCTTGCGGATCCCAACCATCGCCGTCGCGCGCCGGGATTTATCCGCTAGGAGCACTGTGCCTGCGTATGTGAATGCGGCTGCGCTGTTGAGGATTGCGGACTCCGGATGGCCAGCCAGAATCTCCAGGCCAATAACTAGCCCAACCCAACCAAAGTCCCGCCACCGCCCGGATTTAGTCAGCCTGTCCGTTGCGAACAGCAGCCAGCCCAGCAGTGCAAACACCATTGAGTGTGGCCACTGAAGCCACCCAAGCATTGGCGCGGAGAGCATGAAGACAGTTCCAGCAACAAGGGCGCCCGAGCGTCTGATTCCCACCCCTCGCGCGAAGGCGAAAATGCCCATAGCCGCGATCAAGAGGTTCAGAAGACACATTGGCCCCCATGCCCAATCGAGCGGGAAGATGAGCCCTATCCAGACCAATGGGTAGGCAAGTGCCGACTGCTGGTCTCCCAACATGACGTGGCCGCCGTACGAGTATGGGTTCCAGAGGGGAAGTTCGCCCGACTTAACCATCTTCTCGGCCGCGTAACGCAACGGGTAGAAGGTGTGGGCCTCATCTCCCTCATTGGCCAAGATTGGCTGTGCCAGCTCAGGTGGCTGAAGTCCATGCCATGGCCACTCGGCCCAGAGCATGTGCTGCTGGCTTAGCTGCTTACCCATCAGCATTGGGTTGAAGAAGATGATCAGGATCAGCCCGAACACGAGCGACGCTGAGAGATAGGGCCGCCTGTCAGACCACGAGCAGAGCCGACTCCAACGCTCGGCTGGAGTGGTTCCCGGCTGACTTGAAGAGACTTCGCTCACAGCCACAAGGTAGTGCGGTTTTCCCGCACCACCCGCAGTTGCCGATCAGAAATCAAGTTGCGCTCACACATTCAGCGCTCAGTCTGACAGCCGGGTCAGAGGTCCGCTGTTGGAAGAAGTGCGCGAGAGGTACCCCCTGCGGGCTAACCTACGCCGAATGGGTGAGGGATCCGAAGCAGGCATCAGCGGTCAACGCGACACGAACGCTCTAAACGCAGAGTGGAATCGTCTCCGCAAGGCAGCCACCGTTGTCGCCCTGATGACGGCGCCCGCGTTCTTCCTGCTCCTCTGGCGCGCTAATCACTGGAGCCTGATCTGGGCGATCCTCGGGACCCTCCTCTCAGTCGCAGCATTCCGCGGAGTTGTCGACCTGATCGTCCACAAGCTCCTTCCGAAGCCGAGCCTTTACGGAGCTGACAGAGAACAACTCAAAAAGGACCAGGTAGCTCGCAGGCAACTGTGGTTCTGGCGCCGCTGGGTCCGAATATTTGTTTGGCTTGGAGTGATCTTCGCGGTCGTTACCACCCTTTTCGACGTGGGCGGGTTCGGAAAGATCGCCAAGAGCCTCGGCCCGCAGCTACTGGTACTTGGACTCCAGCTGCCCCTTCTGTTCCTCATCAACTTCGGCATTCTTTTCGGTCCCCTCCTCGTCTTCGCGATCAGGCAGATGAAGGGCTACGAACCCGGCGATGCTGATTGGGGAGTACGCCTCACAGACGTTCGTGGTCAACGCGAGCCCAAGGAGGAAGTCTCCCGGGTCATCTCACTCTGGCAATCGGGCGAGGAGTTCGAGCGCCTTGGCGGCAAGCGTGAACGCGGCCTTCTCTTCCTTGGTTCACCGGGAACTGGCAAGACCATGCTTTCCAAGGCAATCGCAACGTCGTTCAATAGCCCCTTCGTGACCATGCCGGGATCCGGATTCGCCCAGACCTTCATCGGCATGGACGTTGTGGTCGTCATGCTGCTCACCTCGAAGGCACGCCGGCTTGCCAAGAAATGGGGCGGCCAGTGCATCGTGTTCATTGATGAGATCGACGCTGTCGGAATGCGTCGTGCTGCGCTCGGGAGCGGAGCCCCAGCAGGCTTCGGGTTCGGCTCCTCAGACCCAGGCTCAATCCATGACGAGCTCTTCTACGGACCAATGGGCGCGCTCACTGCCAGCGGCGACCTCGTCCTTGAAACTCGGGCATGGCGAGAGAAAATGTTCGCTGCGCGAGCAACTGCACCAACTGACGCACTGCCTCCAATCCTTGCTGGCCCACGCGACCGAATCAATGGCTTCATCGGCGGCATGGGAATGGGTGGAGGAGGCGGAATGGCTCTCAACCAGCTCCTCGTTCAGATGGACGGCGTGGATGATC
>CALJKH010000069.1 GCA_937973575.1 uncultured Solirubrobacterales bacterium
GGCTGATTGAGTCAGTACCGCCCAACAGCCAGCCGTGATTGTAGACAGCGCGGGTTGGGTCTTCCCTGTAGCCCGGTTGCACATCGCGGAGATATTGGTCAACGGCCTTTGGCAGTTGATCGGCAGAATCAGTCAGCAGGGCTGCTCCCCAGATACCGGAGGCGCTCAGCGGTGCGGCAATAGCTGCATTCATTGGGTCGGCAGAGTTAATGAAGAGGTAGCCGTGCCCTGGGTCGTTGAGCCCCCAGCCTTGGTCGCCGTCCCGGAAGCGTGCAAAGGCTACGGCTGCCTCGGCGGGAGTGTTCGCAGTGATCCGGCTAACCGTGCCAAGGGCTGAGAGCTGCGCCTCAACCTGCTTTGAGACCACGGATTCAGGTGCAAGCAGCATGATCAATGGGTGGCCGTGACGGCGGATGGCTGTCTGAGTAGCCGGTGCAAGTGTGTCCTTGTCACTGAAGAGGATTGGGTCCCCGCTGCGGGCTGCTAATGCGGCTGCTGGCATCGCCCAAGCTGGGTCACTTGTGCCGACGACAATCACTGAATCAGTCAGGCGTGCACCAGCGTTAGCCCTTGACTGGTCAATTGCGTCTGCGAGCTGGGCCGGGTTGTCGCCGTCAATGCGCGAGGCGTTCCCGGGGTCGTCAGCGCTGCCAATTCGGATCCGCTTGACATTCTGGGCGCCGACAACGCCGGTCGGGTTGAGCTTGTCGATCACCTGTGAGGTTGCGTCAGGAATCCCATCGTTGGCCATCAGAAACGCTGAACGGAATGGTGGTGATGCGAGCGGGGCGGCTGCGATAGCTGATTGCCAATCACCTGGGAGGAGAACCACTGACCCGGGTCGTTGGTCGGCGCCAGGCCAGACTGCCAACGCGATTGCTGCAGCTCTATTGGCGGTATCGCTGCCGGCAACGCGAGTCGTGTTCTTCGTTGCAACCTCAGGGAACCCAGTCCCGGAACCTCCACTTCCGCCGAGTGGGGTGGCTGAGCCGCCACATGAAGTGAGAGAAAACGCACACAACAGGGCGGTTATTGAGCCCGCGACAGAGGCTGCTGAATTACGAGAAAAGCCCGTCATGTCGCCCGATCCTAGCCGCGCGAGGACATTCACGCCTGTTGCGGTTACAGGTGGGCAACCAAATGTCCGTCCGAAGCTGTGGTAACTTTTCGTTTGCCTAATCGCTGAGTGAAGAGCTCAGCGTCCGGGGGAACCAAGACCCCATAGGGGCGAATCCAGCGCAAGAGCCGCTGGAGGTGCAGATTCAGCACTAGCCCGACAGCTAACTCCGGCGGCAAACGAATCAAATGCGTAACTTCCGCAAGACAACGATCGCGACGATCACGGCCATGCTCATCATGGCGCCAACCGCTCTAGCCGACGAGTACGGCGGAGCGACCCCTGGTGAGACCACGCCAATCGGCAGTACGCCGACAACACCCATCGTCCCTGGCACTAAGGCCGTCATCAAGGCTGGCATCGCATACGCACCCGTAGCTGCGCCGGATGCAGTCAAGAAGGTCATCTGGTCGGGTAACAAGATTCGCAACCTTCCTTATGTCTGGGGTGGAGGTCATGGCTCATGGCTCGCCTCCGGTTACGACTGCTCAGGCTCAGTCTCTTACGCCCTTCACGGTGCAGGGCTGCTCAACTCTCCGCTGGTCTCTGGTGACCTCGCAAGTTGGGGTGGCGCAGGTCGAGGGGCTTGGATCACGATTTACGCAAACGGTGGCCACGTCTTTATGACAGTGGCCGGCCTTCGCTTCGACACTTCTGGTGCCCGCCCGAACCGTTGGCAGACTGAAATGCGTTCCGCTAGCGGTTACGCAGTTCGCCACCCGCGCGGCCTCTAGGAACTCTCCTCAAGAAGTGCACTGATTCGCGCTCCGCGAGGAGTGTCGAAATCATCAGTGGATTCGGGCTGAAACGGCTAATTCACGCTTTTTCCCTGCAAATGGGCTTGCAGCATGACGGCTTGCAAGCCAAATCGTGAGCATGCCCGTGCTAGCCTAATAGCTGCCGAGTCGGGTTCGTTCATGCGAACTCGAGCGGGGGACCCAATCAGTCCCGGGGCGAATCACCGCAGATTTTTAAGCGGTGTAGCGGGAAACCGCGAGCCCGTCAGCTAACTCCGCAGGCAAACCAATGCAGAACAACTCAGCCCCCAACAGAACCCGCTACGCGACCCTTGCGTGCTCAGCCGTAATCGCCACGTGTGTGGTCGGCTCGCTCGTGCCCATGGCCGGCGCTCAGTCGGTAGGCGGGATGCGCAATCAGATTGATCAAGCTCGGTCCAAGATCGACAAGAACAACGGCAAGGCTCAGGTTCTCTCCGGGACGATTGGTGAGTACTCAGCCAAGATCAACAGCATCCAGGGCAGTGTCACCAAGCTTCGTGCCCAAGAAGCATCTGTGCAGTACCGCCTTGACGGTGCAGTTGCGCGCCTTCGCACCATTCAGAAGCGCCACCGTGTGGCTGAGACGCAGCTGGCAACCCTTAAGGCCCAGCTCGCCAAGTCAAGCAAGACACTTGCCAGGCGGCTTGTCGACCTTTACGAGTCAGACCGACCTGACCTGATCACAGTTGTGCTTCACGCAGACGGCTTTGCCCAACTGATCGAGAACCGTGAATTCCTTAAGCGCATTGGCCAGCAGGACCGTGAAGTGATCACAGCAGTGCGCGTCTCCAAGGCTCAAAGCGCCTCAGTAGCTCGTCAGCTCGCCAGTGTTGAAGCCGAGAGGCAGTCAGTTGCGACCGAGATCCTCAAGGATCGCAATGCGATTGATGCTGTCCGCAGCAAGGTCGAGTCGAAGCAGCAGGCTTGGAAGGCCGCGCGTGCTCAACGTCAAGCAGCTCTCAACGAGGTTCGGTCGCAGAACAAGCACCTCCAAGACCACATTGATGCCCTGCAGTCGGACATCAGCAGCGTCACAGGGCAGCTTCAGGGCGCAGACATGTCGGCTGGCCCAATTCGGCAAGGTTCTGGCCAGTTCATCTGGCCAGTCAATGGCCCAATCACTTCACCGTTCTGCGAGCGTCGCGCGTGGGAAGCCTGCCACCCGGGCATTGACATCGGCGTTCCGTCAGGAACCCCGATTCGCGCTGCGGGTTCGGGCGTTGTCCAGATCGCTGGCTGGGAAGGCGGCTACGGCAACTACACCTGCATCGGTCACGGCGGAGGAGTATCAACCTGCTACGGCCACCAGTCGCAGATCAATGTGTCGGTCGGCTCGCATGTATCCCAAGGCCAAGTAATCGGCATCTCTGGCTGCACAGGCCTCTGCTTTGGTGCACACCTTCACTTTGAGGTGCGCGTCAATGGTTCGGTCACGAACCCGCTCAACTGGCTCTAGTCCAGTTACTCAGCTCGGGCGACAGGTAGCCTGAGCCCTGATGCTGGTTCAGATCAACATCTTCGGCCTGCAGATTCAGACCTTTGGGCTGTTCTTCGCTCTCAACTTCATTGCTTGGGGGCTACTTGCCCAGCGCCGCTACGGCGAGATTGGCTGGCGGCCGGAGTGGGCTTGGGAGACTGTCATCGCTGCACTTCTGGGTGGGCTGATTGGCGCTCGCCTCTACTGGCTGCTTGCAAACCCATCAGCCTTTTCAAAGGACCCAATCGGAGCGCTTTTCTCCGGCTCAGGGTTGACATGGTTCGGTGGGCTCTTCGGCGGTGTTCTTGCAGTGTTCCTTTGGACGAAGTGGCGCAAGCTGCCGCTTGTCGAGATGTTCGATGTTGCCGGGCCTTGCCTGGCGCTCGGCTACGCGATCGGCCGTGTCGGCTGCCAAATCTCGGGGGATGGCGATTACGGGACAGCGTCGGGATTGCCATGGGCGATGGGCTACCCAGACGGCACAGTCCCAACTCCTGACGGAGTAACTGTCCACCCAACTCCGATCTACGAGACAATCGTCATGGGCTATGTGGCGCTTTGGCTTTGGAGCCTGCGGGGCAAGCTCAAGCCCGGCAGCCTCTTCGCCCTATGGCTGGTTGCCTCCAGCACGGAGCGCTTCCTTGTCGAGTTCCTTCGCCGCAACCCGGACACCGGCGTCGGTCTGACCCAGCCTCAGATTTGGTCGCTGCTGCTGGGCCTCGGTGGCGCAGTGTGGCTGATCGGGGCAGCCCGAGGTGGCTCAGGCCTCCGTCGCGCTGTTTAGAGTGACCAAATGACCAATCGACGCCGTTCCTGTGAGCGCTCAATCCTTGTCGCCGTCTTTACTGGCTTGGCTGTACTCCTCACTGCCCCAGCGGCAGGTGCCTTTGGCGATTTTCAACTAGCTGGTTCCCTAAGCGTGGCTCGGGGATCGCATACGGCGACTCTGTTGCCAAATGGCAGGGTTCTGGTTGCTGCCGGATTCAGCCGAGAGGGAGAGGAGTCTCGATCCGAGCTGTACGCCCCCCTCACTGCGACTTTCACTGACAGTGGACTTCTTGCTGGTGGAGGCGAGGGGCAGTCCGCGACTCTGTTAGCAAACGGAAAAGTTCTGGTCGTCGGCGGATACACCAAATCCGGGGAGCTGGCCACCGCCGAGCTATATGACCCTGTCAGTGGCCAATTCACCCTGACGGGTTCACTGGCAGTGGGTCGCTACGGGCAAACGGCAACCTTGCTGCGCTCAGGGAAGGTGCTCATTGTCGGTGGGTCTGGCTATGGCGGACCGCGATCCGACGCGGAGTTGTATGACCCTCAAAGCGGGACCTTCAGTACGACTGGGTCCCCGGTAAACGCGCGCTACGAGCAGACGGCAACGCTGCTGCCAAATGGGAAGGTGCTGATCGCTGGAGGTCAAACGGGAAGCGGTGCCACATCCAGCGCGGAGTTATATGACCCTGCCAACGAAACATTCACTGCGACGGGAGCGATGAGTGAAGCCAGGGTGCGGCACTCGGCAACATTGCTGCCTAGCGGCAAGGTCCTGATTGCCGGTGGATTCGGTGGTGGCACAACGCTTTCCAGTTCGGAGCTTTATGACCCTGTTGCCGGCACATTCAGCCCATCAGGCTCAATGGGTCAAAGCCGGCGTGCTCAGACTTCCACCCTGCTGCCAAGTGGGAAGGTGCTGATCGCAGGCGGTACGGACGGCTCGGTCTCGTTGACCAGCGTGGAGGTGTATGACCCGATCAGTGGCACGTTCAGTTACACCGGCTCCATGGCTGGCGCTCGTCACGATCACACGGCGACCTTGCTGCCCGACGGCAAAGTTTTGATGATCGGTGGGTTCGACAGCAGCAGCGTGGTGGCAAGCGCCGAGATTTACGACCCAAGTCCCATCAGAGGCGGTTTCCCCGGCTACGAAGGGGGCAACGGGCTTGATTTTGGAGAGATGGAGGGGGGTAGCTCGACGCGGACTGTGAAGGTCTTTTTCGGGAACATCACTCCTCTCTTCGGCAGCGACGGCGCTCTCGGCAGGGTCGGGGGTGATCTCGGCGCGCTCGGTCTTGACGTCACAACCGTCTACAGCGATCCGGGTGGGCCCTTCTACGTCAGCGAAAACCGTTGCGAGGGAGTTTCACTGGCCCCGGGCAGCTCGTGCACGTTCCGAGTTCAGTTTGCTCCGTTCTCCTGGCTGCGAGGTGAGTACACCCGCGAACTCAAGGTCCACGACAGCACTGGTTGGCACGCTCTGACACTTACTGGAATCGCTCTCGCGCCTCCAAAGTTTGAGCTCTACAAGCCCTTGGTTGACCTGACGGCAGGACACGCCTTCTTCAAGTGGTACATGAGCGATCCAGCCAAAATCACGATCTCGATTACTCAGCCGTTCAAGACGACCGTGACAGTCAAGAAGGGAAGTAGGAAGGTCAAGAAGACGGTGATTGTCAAAAAGCCAGTTGTGATCAAAACGATCGCAAGTCAGGAGCCCGGGCCGGTAGGGCATGGCGACTCCAAGATTGATTGGGACACCAAGATTGGCGGCAAGCCTGCGGCTAAGGGCACATGGACTGTGACCATCAAAGCCCAGAGCATTCGCGGCACAGCGACTGTCACCACACCGCTTACGCTCACTTAGGGCCTAAATGGCAAGGTGATCCGCTAGGTACCTGACGGTTAAGGCAGTGACCTCCGGGTCATGCTGGAGCGAGCGGTGGTGTCCGGCGGGAAACTCGATGTAGCGCGACTCCGGGTTGGGGAGGAGCGGCGCCAGCTCGCGCGAACGATCGACGCTGACAATTTCGTCGCCAGCAGCGTGAAGTAAAAGGGTTGGAACCGAGGGAGGCTTTGGCTCGCCCTCAGCAAGCTTGCTGACTAGTGCGGGAATGTCCGCATCAAAAGGAAAGCGCCCACTTTGCGCACCTAGAGTTAACTGAGCTGCTGTTGTCGGGCAAATAGCCACGAGTGCTTTCGCGCCTGTCTCCTCTGCCGCAGCAAGGGCAACCCAGCCACCCATGCTTGACCCACGGATACCAAGAGGTAGGCCTTCACCGAGGCGCGCCATTGCAACCGTGTCGCTAACGATCCGAGCATCCATCGGGCCGTCAGACTCGCCGTGGCCACGCTGGTCAAAACAGATCGCAGTGAGGCCAGCCCCAGTCATCTCGCGGGCTATCGAGAAGTGATTCTCCTTCTGGGAGCCAGCGCCGTGAAGGATCAGCACTACTCCGTTGGGCTCGGACGAAGGCTCAAAGCGAGCCCAAGCGAGTCCGTCCTCGCGCCCTCTCGAGTCTGGTGAAGGTGGGGTGGGTCGATTAGTAGGCATGGGGTCAGCATGGCACTGATCAACGCACGACAGCGTCCGATGCCCACTGCGGACCGGCTGATCATGCGATCATCGCCTTATGGAGACGAGCACCCTTCCATCAGTCCTACCTGCGGATAGCGCCATCAATGCTGATGGCCATCTTGTGCTGGGCGGATGTGACGCTGTCGAGCTAGCTCGCGAGTATGGAACTCCTGCCTATGTAATGGTCGAAAGCGAGCTACGAAGCAAGGCCCAGGCCTTCCTTGACGCGCTCGAGACCAGCGGTGTGGAAGGAACCATCAAGTTCGCCTCCAAGGCCTGCCCGATCGGGGCGGTTGGCAAGATCTTCTCCTCAATGGGGCTGGGCTGTGATGTCACCTCCGGTGGCGAGCTTCGCATTGCTCTACTCGGTGGGTTTGCGCCAGAGGACATCCTCTTCCACGGCAACGCCAAGAGCGACGCTGATCTTGACGACTGCTTTGCCCACGGTGTCGGCCTCATCGCGATTGATAACCCAGCTGAGGTTGCATTAGTCGCAGATCGCGCCCGTGCTGCAGGCAAGGTCCAGAAGGTGTTGCTGCGTGTTACCCCTGGAGTTACCGGCGACACGATTGCTGAGATCTCAACTGGCCAGGAGGACTCGAAGTTTGGGGTCAACCTTGTTGATGCCCCAGCTGTGATCGCAGCTATCCAGGCTGACGAAGCCCTTGACCTCCAAGGGCTCCACATTCACATCGGTAGCCAGCTAGGCGACACCAGCGCATTAGCCCGTGCCGCTGAGGTGCTTGCGCCGCTTGGCCACTTCCCAGTGGTCAACCTTGGCGGCGGGCTTGGCGTGGCCTACTTGGACGGCGCACCAAGCGGTGACATTGAAGCTTTCGTTCACGGTGCAGCAGCAGCGGTACGGGAACACTTTGGTGAGGGTGTGAAGCTGATGCTCGAACCAGGCCGTGCGCTCGTTGCCACTGCTGGAGTGACTCTCTACAGCGTTGAAACTGTCAAGACCAATGTCTCAACGTGGGTCGCGGTAGACGGTGGCATCAGCGACAGCCTCCGGCAACTTGCCTACGGGTCTGAGTACGAGGCCCTTAGCGCAGATCGCCCCGGTGCCGAGGCTGACACCGCATGCCATGTAGTGGGTAAGCACTGTGAATCGGGCGATTGGCTTGTCCGCGACACCAAGCTTCCCTCACCGAAGCGTGGCGACATTGTCGCGATCCCTGTTACTGGCGCCTATGGGCACTCAATGTCCAACAACTACAACGGGGCTCTTAGGCCGCCGATCGTCCTCGTAGACGGCGGGCAGTCACGCATGGTTATGCGCCGCGAGACCTACGACGACCTCCTCGCAAGGGAACAGATCTGATGAGCGAACCAATTCGCATTGGGCTACTTGGCCGAGGAACCGTTGGCGGAGCGTTCGCCGAGCTCGTTGAGCGTCAGTCTGCGGCCGTTGAGGCTGCAACT
>CALJKH010000070.1 GCA_937973575.1 uncultured Solirubrobacterales bacterium
TTCCGTTGATTGGTCCCATCGTGCTCATCGTGTTCTACCTCTTCAAGAGCGATGGCCCGAACAAGTACGGCGCCGGCCCGGACGAAGCTCCAGGCACTGCAGCACCTGCCGTTTAGTCTCAGCTGAAAAGCAAAGCTTTAAAACAGGCCCGCTTCCCTCATCAAGGGAGGCGGGTTTTGTTTTGGCTGGGCTTCAGTCCTCTTCGGAGCCGCGCGCGGCGATCTGGCCCTCAAGCTGAGCCATCACCGCTGGGTCACGCAGTGTCGTCACATCGCCTAGAGCACGCCCCTCAGCGATGTCACGAAGGAGGCGGCGCATGATCTTGCCTGAACGAGTCTTTGGCAGGTCGTCGGCCCAGATGATTCGCTTCGGCCGGGCAAACTTGCCAATGCGCTCTGCAACCTCCTGATTGATGCCAGCGGCGACCTCGTCGCTGTGCTCGTGGCTACCTTCAAGGGTCACGAAGGCACAGATTGCTTGTCCTGACTGCTCATCAGACTGGCCGATCACTGCAGCCTCTGCAACAGCTGGGTGGGCAACGATTGCCGATTCAACCTCAGCTGTTGAGAGTCGGTGGCCTGAGACATTGACAACATCATCAATACGGCCAATGACCCACATGTCATCGTCAGCGTCCTGGCGGGCAGCATCCCCAACTAGGTACGTCTCCTTACCAAACCGGGAGAAGTAAGTCTCGATGTAACGCTCGTCGTCGCGGAACAGGGTCTGCAGAATCCCTGGCCATGGGCGTCGGATAACGAGCAGGCCTTGGTGGCCCCGCTCTACCTCCTTACCTTCTGACTCATCAACAACCTCAGCAAAGATTCCGGGTAGAGGTCGCGTCGCCGACCCTGGCTTAGCGCTCGTCACGCCAGGTAGTGGGCTGATCAGGATGTGGCCGGTCTCCGTCTGCCACCAGGTGTCGACAATCGGGCAGCTGCCGCCGCCGATAACCAGGTGGTACCAGAGCCATGCCTTCGGGTTGATCGGCTCACCGACGGAGCCGAGCAGGCGAAGTGACGAGAGGTCGTACTTCGCCGGTACATCTGCACCCCACTTCATGCAGGCACGGATCGCTGTTGGCGCTGTGTAGAAGATCGTTGCCTTGTACTTCTCGACCAGCTCCCACCAGATTCCCTGGTGCGGATAGTCGGGGGCGCCTTCGTACATGACGCTCGTCGCAGCGTTCATCAGCGGCCCGTAAACGATGTACGAGTGGCCAGTGATCCAGCCAACATCGGCCGAGCAGAACCAGACATCAGTCTCAGGCTTTAAGTCAAAAA
>CALJKH010000071.1 GCA_937973575.1 uncultured Solirubrobacterales bacterium
CGGCTGAGGTTGGCGGGACTGTTGAGTGTTCGGTTGACGGTGGGGCTTACGCTCCGTGCACCAGCCCGAAGACGCTTTCTGGTCTTGCTGATGGTGCTCATAGCCTTGAGGTTCGCCAGACGGATGCTGCTGGCAACGTGTCGGCTGTCGCCAAGGCTTCATGGACTGTTGACACGTCAGTTCCTGCGGTGCCATCCCTTTCAGGGGCACCTTCGGGCAGCACTAAGTCGAATTCAGCTTCGGTGACGATCACACCGGCTGAAGCTGGCGGGACTGTTGAGTGCGCAGTTGATGGTGGTGCGTGGGCCGTTTGCGCGAGCCCGAAGACGCTGTCTGGTCTCGCCGACGGCGCTCACAGCCTTGAGGTTCGCCAGACGGATGCCGCGGGCAACGTTTCGCCTGTCGTCAAGGCTTCATGGACTGTTGACACGTCAGCGCCTGCCGTGCCTGTGTTGGCTGGCGCTCCAACGGGTAGCACCAAGTTGGCTTCGGCTTCGGTGACGATCACGCCGGCTGAGGTTGGCGGGACTGTTGAGTGTTCGGTTGACGGTGGGGCTTACGCTCCATGCACCAGCCCGAAGACGCTGTCTGGTCTCGCTGATGGTGCTCATAGCCTTGAGGTTCGCCAGACGGATGCCGCGGGCAACGTGTCGCCTGTCGCCAAGGCTTCATGGACGGTTGACTCGGCTGCTCCGGTTGCGCCGACGTTCCCGAATGGTCCGACCGGCGCTAGCAATGTCACATCACCGTCGATCACGGTTGGGGCTGAGGTAGGCGCGACGCTGACCTGCAAGCTGGACAGCGCAGCGACCTTCACGCCTTGCGACAACCCTGTGAGGCTCACCGGGCTTGCTGCGGGAAGCCACACCCTTTCGGTCAAGCAGACCGATGCTGCGGGCAACGTGTCAGCCGTTGGCAGCACCACCTGGACGATTGACACTGTGGCGCCTACGGCCAAGCCTGTGCTTACGGGACTTCCGGCTGTAACTACCGCGTCACCTTCGATCACTCTGCCGAAGCCGACTGCACCGGAGTCCCTCCAGTGCCAGCTTGACGGTGGAACCTGGGTGGCTTGCTCGTCACCGTTCACGCCGACTGGCTTGAGCGAGGGCAGTCACTCCCTCGTGCTTCGCTTCGTTGACCCTGCTGGCAATGCCGGTCCTGTTTCAACGACGGCCACCTGGCTTGTTGACACGGTCGCGCCAGCCAGCTCGACGCTTACCTCTGCACCCGCGGCCTTCACCAAGTCAACCGCGGCATCGGTGGCGTTCACAGGCGAGGCAGGAACCACCTTCCTCTGCTCCGTTGACGGAGGCGCCTACGCTGCATGCACAAGCCCGAAGGCTCTAACCGGCCTGTCGCAAGGCGCCCACAGCCTTGCAGTCAAGGCGAAGGATGCAGGTGGCAACCTGAGTGACGCCACTACCGCGTCATGGACTGTTGACACCGTCGCGCTTGCGCCGACGTTCCCGATCGCCCCGAAGCCACTGTCGAACGACGGTTCCCCTGTCGTCACGTTCGCCGGCGAAGACGGTGCGGCATTCGCCTGCAAGCTCGACAGGGCAACCAGCTTCACGCCTTGCACCTCGCCGTTCCAGTTTGCTGGGGTCCTTGTCCCGGGAACGCACACTTTGTCGGTGCAGCAGACGGACAAGGCCGGCAACGTGTCACCTGCCGGAGTGCTGACCTGGACTATCGACACTGTTGGCCCCACGACGACACCGGCGCTTACAGGGCTGCCTGCAGTCACCAACGACACGCCTTCGATCACGCTGCCGAAGCCAGCTGGCACAGACACGATCCAGTGCAAGCTCGACGGTGGGGAATGGGTTGCCTGCGCAACTCCGTTCACACCGACCGGTCTCGCGGATGGGACTCACTCTCTCTCGCTTCGCTTCGTTGACGCTGCTGGCAACCCGGGCCCTGCCTCGACCCCGTCCTCGTGGACTGTTGACGGCACTGACCCGGCGGCTCCCGTTCTCTCGGGTGTTCCTCCTGCAGCAATCGGCGTGGCAGATGCAAAAATCGCGTTCACAGGTGAGGCAGGCGCGACATTCGTCTGCTCCGTTGACGGTGGCGCCTATGCACCCTGCGCGTCTCCAAAGACGTTGACTGGACTCAAGCAAGGCAAGCACAGCTTGGCCGTCAAGGTGAAGGATGCTGCCGGCAACCTGAGCGAACCTGAAACAGCGGAGTGGGAGGTATTCCTCACTGCACCCGCCGCGCCGTCCCTCACCGGTGCACCAGCTGCGCTGACTACGAGCACCTCTGCTTCGGTCACGATTAGCGGGGTCACCGATGCGATGTTCACCTGCTCGTTCGACAGCGGCGCCTACGTGGCGTGCACCTCACCGTTTGCAAAGACGGGGCTGACTGACGGTAAGCACACGCTCTCCGTTAAGCAGACAGATCCGTTCTCCCACACCGGCCCTGCAGCAACAGTCAGCTGGACAGTTGACACCGTTGGGCCATCAGCTAAGCCGGGGGCAGCAACTCCTGCTCCAGCTCCGTTCAGCAGCTCGGCGGACACCACATTCACGCTGCCAAAGGCAACCGCGCCTGACGCCCTCCAGTGCCAGGTTGACGGCGGCGACTGGAAGCCATGCAGCGGGTCACTTCCACTGACGGACTTGGATGATGGGGCTCACTCGCTCGTAACGAGGTTCGTTGACCCTGCCGGCAACGCTGGGCCGACTACTAACCCGATCAACTGGACTGTCGACACGGCAGCGCCAGTTGCCCCGGTTGCAGCCCAAGGCGGTACTCCGGAACCCTCAACGACGCTCACCTCAGCCACGTTCAACGTGACCGGCGAGCCAAACGCGAAATATGAGTGCAGCCTCGACGGGGCAGACCCGGCACCGTGCACGATCCCGCTTGCGTTGACTGACCTCGACGCCGGCGACCACACGATGCTGATCCATCAGACTGATCAGGCAGGCAACGTCAGCCCTGACTTCACCTGGAACTGGACCGTAGTCGCGTCGGACATTGACCCAGGCCTTGAAGTTGACGGGCCTGAGAAGAGTGATCCGCAGCCGACTGACGGCCAGGAGAAGTTTGGCCTGATTCCGCTGCCGAACAACCAGCCAGGCATTGGCCTCAAGTCGCTTCTGCGGGTCTACGCTGATCCAACGAAGAAGACTCCCGTCAAGCAGATCACCTACACGATCACAGTGGTCCCACGCACCGGTAAGACGATTGGCCCGCTCACCGTCACTGCCAAGAACCTTGTCCGCAAGGGCAAGAAGGGGCAGTTCTACACGATCACTGTGAGTGGATCGACACCCGCTGGCAAGGTCTTCCTGCTCAACCCGAAGCCGTACTTCATCGGACGCACTTGGGTAAGGATCGGCGTGCCGCTGACACCGGGTATGGCCTACCAGACGATTCTGAAGCGGACGACGCTGGCCAACGTGCCTAAGGCGAAGCCGTTCAGCTCGACCTGGAAGTCAGCCTTCATCAAAATCAAGGCGCTGAACTAGGCCCTGCTCTGCGCGGCAAATGGTCCGCTCAGACTGAAGTTGCAGACCCGGCGGTTTAGGCCGTCGGGTCAAGCAGCAGCTTGCCCGTGGTGCGGCGCTCTGCGATCGCCACCTGCGCCTCAGCCGCGTCGGCGAGGGGGTAGACGCCGCCAACCACTGCGCTGACTTCACCCCGTGCTGCACGGGCGAACAGGTCGGCCATCGCTTCGGTGATCAGGTCGGGCGTCTCAAGCAGGTGGAACAGCCAGAAGCCAGCCACAGTCCAAGACATCTTCAGCAGCTGGCTGTTACTGACGCGGTTCTTCTCCTTGGTAGCGATACCGCAGACGCATAGGCGGCCCAGGGGCGCAAGGGAGTGGAGGCATTCGTCAAACGACTGCCCGCCAGCCATCTCAAACACGACATCAACTGGCTTACCGTCGTTCGCCTCCAAGATCCGGTCCTTCAAACCTTCAGGCTCTGAGTCGATTGCCACATCAGCACCAAGCTCAAGGGTGAGTGCTCGCTTCTCCTCACTTGAGGCAAGCGCAATGACCTTGCCGGCTCCCATCGCGTGGCCAAGCTGGCAGCAGAGGCTTCCAACACCGCCAGCTGCGGCGCCGACCACGACTGTCTCGCCAGCTCGGACATGCCCAACGGTCTTAAAGAGATGCCACGCGGTAAGGCCTTGGATCAGCAGCGCCAGTGCAGTGTCGTCGCTGAGTCCGTCCGGGACAGGAATGCAGCGGTCAGCGGGAACTGCGACATATTCGGCGTAGCCGCCAGTCATGCAGATCGCTACGACTCGCTCGCCGGTGTCCTCACGCACTCCAGCCACCTCAACTCCCGGAATCAACGGCAGCTCGGCCTTGGCGACATAATCGTTGTGGCGCGTGTGAGTGTCAGCGAAGTTGATCCCGGCCCTGGTTACGCGGACTAGGACTTCGCCGTCCTTGAGGGCTGGGGTTGGAAGCTCAACAAGCTTCAGCACTTCAGGCCCACCAAACTCGCTGATCTGGATTGCACGCATGGGGCGCAGCCTACCCGCGCCGGCCCGCCTGCTTTGGCCGTTGGCAGCGATGCTGCGCGGGCACAACCCGTGCGTGGCAGCGGGACTAGGCAAAGGGCAGGTAGCCTGCTGGGCATGGCCCTTACAGTCGTCGGATCAATTGCGTACGACAGCGTGCGCACCCCATTCGGTAATCGCGAGCGGATGCTCGGCGGTGCCGCAACACACTTCGCTCTTTCAGCTTCGTTTTTTGACGAGGTCCGCGCAGTTGGTCCAGTAGGCGACGACTTCACAGACGAAGACCTCGCGATCCTTGCGACCCGTGGCACCAGCACTGACGACGTTGAGCGCGTTGCCGGTGGAGAGACCTTCTTCTGGGCCGGTGAATACGGCTGGGACCTAAACAGCCGCGACACCCTCGAGACGCGACTTGGAGTGTTCGAGAAGTTCGAGCCGAAGCTCAGCGACGAATCCCGTAACGCGGAGACACTCTTCCTCGCAAACATCCAGCCAGACATTCAGTACGCAGTCCGCGAGCAGTGCCCGGACGCAAAGTTTGTCGCCATGGACTCGATGGACCTTTGGATTGACATCGCTAACGAGAGCCTTCGTAAGGTCATCTCCTCAGTTGACTGCGTAATCCTCAATGACTCAGAGCTTCGCCAGCTGACCCGCAAGCCAAACCTTGTCGCAGCAGCGCGCGAGGTACTCACCTGGGGGCCAAAGGCAGTAGTTGGCAAGCAGGGTGAATACGGCGCCGCTCTCTTTACTCAGGACGGCTTCTTCTCACTTCCCGCATACCCGCTTGAGAACGTGATTGACCCAACTGGCGCTGGCGACACCTTTGCTGGCGGATTCGTTGGCTATGTCGCAGCCCACATCGACCAGGAGATCAACCACGACCTCCTTGTTCGCGCAATGGCTTACGGAACTGCTTTGGCCTCGTTCAATGTCGAAGAGTTCGGGACTGAGCGCGTTGCTCGCCTCGCCCCTCGTGAAGTTCTCGTCCGCGTGGCTGAGTTGGAGCGAATCACTCGCTTCAGCGATGTGCCGATCGAACTCCGCAGCTAACTAGCCGCAAAGCGGGCGCGCTGCCACGCGTACCTAGCGTGACTACCGTCACTAGAACCTTTATGGTTGTAGGTCATGGACGCGACAATGTTCTACATGGTGGTCATTCTCAAGATCCCGATCCTGATGCTCTTCGGGATCGTCTATTGGGCGTGGAAGCAAACGCCTGAAGAGGAACACCACGATGGCAACGGTGGGGAAACAACCCAACCTGAGCCTGTCCGCCCGCGTGGCAGGGGCCCGCACGGCGAGCCGCAGCCTCCTGCTCCGCAGCGAGTACGCACTGGCTCACCTCGCGAGACAGTCCGCCGAGGCTGACCAGACGGCAAGCACGCCCCTGTTCGTGGCAGACTTGACCAAGTGAGCACTCCTACTTCAGTACTTTCAGACGGCACGATTCGCCGCCTCGTAGAGGAAGGCCAGATCGTCATTGACCCATGGGATCCCAACAAGATCCAGCCTGCGTCTGTTGACCTTCGCCTCGGTGACTCGTTCCGAGTCTTCAACAACCACAAGGTCACAGCCATTGATCTGGCTGAGCCACCGGAGAACCTGACAGACGAATTCGTCTGTGCTGAAGGCGAAGCCTTCGTTATCCAGCCCGGCGAGTTCTGCCTTGCGCGCACTCTTGAGTGGGTTGAGATCCCAGACAACCTTGTTGCCCGCATTGAGGGCAAGAGCTCCCTCGGCCGGCTTGGCCTGATCGTCCACGCCACCGCAGGTTTCTGCGATCCAGGCTGGAAGGGCACTCTCACGCTTGAGCTCAACAACCTGACTCGCATCCCAATCAAGCTTTGGCCTGGCCTCCTCATCGCCCAGCTGTCATTCATGACGCTCGACGCAGCAGCAGAGGTCCCTTACGGTAGTGATGGCCTTGGTAGCCACTACCAAGGGCAGCGCGAGGCAACAGCTAGCCGTTACCAAGGAGCACCATGAGCGACCACCTTTCAGTAACAGACAGCCGCACTGGCGAAACAGCCCAGCTGGCCATCACTGACAGCACGATCAAGGCCAGTGAGCTGCAGGCCTTCCGTGACCCGCAGACCGGCGAAGGCCTCCGGTCCTACGACCCAGCCTTCATGAACACAGCTGCATGCCGCTCCGCAGTTACCTATCTCGACGGTGAGGCTGGAGTTCTTCAGTACCGCGGCTACCCAATTGAGCAGCTCGCCGAGAAATCAACCTACCTTGAGGTTGCCTACCTCCTAATCCACGGCGAGCTTCCAACCGCTGACCAGCTCGCAGACTGGACGCACGAGATCACGATTCACACCTTCGTGCACGAAAACCTCAAGAGCTTCATGCATGGCTTCCGTTACGACGCTCACCCGATGGGCATGTTGCTCGCTTCCGTTGGAGCGCTCTCAACCTTCTACCCGAACGCGATTGAGATTGACGACCCTGAGATTCGGATGAGCCATGTTGTCCGGCTTATTTCGAAGATGCCAACGCTTGCCGCCTTCGCTTACAGGCACAACAGGGGCATGCCGTACGTCTACCCAGACAACGAGCTCAGCTACCCAGCCAACTTCCTCTCAATGGTCTACAAGATCGCTGAGAACAAGTACGAGGCAGACCCTCGGCTTGAGCGCGCACTCGATGTTCTCTTCATCCTGCACGCTGACCACGAGCAGAACTGCTCCACCAGCGCTGTCCGAGCAGTTGGCTCCTCACAGGTTGATCCTTACTCAGCTGTAGCTGCAGGTGTTGCAGCTCTCTACGGCCCACTTCACGGTGGCGCTAACGAGGCAGTTCTGAGGATGCTCCGCCGGATTGGCGATGTATCGAAGGTCCCAGAGTTCATTGACGGCGTGAAGGCCGGAAACGAGCGACTTATGGGCTTTGGTCACCGCGTCTACAAGAACTACGACCCCCGCGCCACGATCATCAAGAAGGCTTGCGACGACGTCTTTGAAGTCACCGGAGTCAGCCCGCTCCTGAAGATCGCAGTTGAGCTGGAGAAGATCGCCCTTGCTGACGACTACTTCATCAGCCGCCGGCTCTACCCCAACGTTGACTTCTACTCAGGCCTTATCTACGAATCCCTTGGCATGCCAGCCGAGATGTTCCCAGTGATGTTCGCGATCCCTCGCACCAGCGGTTGGATCGCCCAGTGGCTTGAGATGGTCGACGACCCAGAGCAGAAGATCGCCCGCCCGCGGCAGATCTACACGGGTAGTCGCGACCTCACTTACGAGCCAATCTCCTCCCGCAAGGGTTAGGTAATGGCTGACCGCTGGCGCCTCGTCGTTCGCGACGGAGCTTCCGTGCGCAAGTCCGAGTGGCCATCACTCGCCGAGGCGTTGGACGAACTTCAAGCTGAAACTGTTGAGGCGTCGAACCGGCCGCCCGCAGAGCCGATTGACCTGCGGGTGAGGGACTTTGAGCCACGCGACCTTGTCGTCATGCGAGCAACTGTGAAGGGCCCGCAGAGGTTCGTGCCCAAGGTGCGCTGCGGTATGGATGTGCGGGGCGATGGCAGCGCCGAGCCATGGATTGGCGGAGCTGGCAAGAGCGAGGTTGACGTTCGTAAGAAGGAGACGCCATGGTTGGCTCTCCGGCGCGAACTGGGAGTCAAAAAGCCCTAGGCAGCCAGAGTGAGCTGCTCGCCCGGCTCGCCGTCGTCTTCAACAGCAGGGGCTGCTTGGGCGACAGGCTCAACTGGGACTGGCTCGTCAACTGGTTGCGGTTCAGGCTTTGCCTTCGGCTCCGTGCCTGCTGGGGCGGCAAGCATCAACTCGGCAGCGTGGTCCACTAGCCAGGCAGCGTCCTCGCGGTGACCAGGGCGGCGCTCGTCCATCAGGTCCCAAAACTTCTTTGAGTGGTTAGGCACTTGGATGTGGCAGACCTCATGCCAGACGACAGTCTCGAGCACCTCAGACGGGGCCAGCATTAGCCGCCAGTTGAAGCTCATGCGACCACCCGGGGAGCACGACCCCCAGCGGGTCTTCATGTCACCGATGCGCAAGGACGACCACTCAGTCCCGCACTTCCGGGTGATTCGGTCGAGCTGTTCGGTGAAGACCTTCTTGGCTTCACGCCTGAAGAGCGACTCAAGCGCGGGGACATGGTCACCGTCGGGAACAAGAATCACGCCACCCTTGCGCACAGCGACCTTCCGGCCCTTCTGGACGACCAGGGGCGTCAGTTCGCCAAGCCATGGAACTGCGTTGCCTCGAGCAGCAACAGATTGGTTGGCTTCCTCACGGTCGGCGAGGCGATCAACAATCCACGACTCAAGCTTTGTGACTGCCTTCAGGGCTGTCTTGTCTGGTGCCGACTCTGGGAGGGTTACAACCACTCCGTCAGCGTCGACTGTGACCTTGAT
>CALJKH010000072.1 GCA_937973575.1 uncultured Solirubrobacterales bacterium
ATGCGTCGACACTGACACCTTCCAGGCCGGTGTTGCCGACGGTGGTGCCCAGCGTCACGGTGGCCGTGTTGGCGCGTGCCAGCGTGGTGCCTGCCACGTAGTCGAAGCGCACCACCTGGCGTTTGCGTTCCTCGGTCATCACAAAGCTGTTGCCGCCCAGCCAGGCCAGGCCCTCGGGGTCGTCGAACTCGACACCGGCGCGCGACGCGCCGGTGGCCAAGGGCAGGGCCATCGCGTCGATGACCACGCCGGTGAGGCTGGTCTGCTGGATGTAGCGGCCGCCGTCACCGACGATGAACAAGGTGTTGGTGCTGCGGTTCCAGGCCACGGCCGAGGCTTCGTACTGGATGGTGAGGCCCGGCGCCTGGATCGGCAGCGCGTAGGTGCCCACCAGGGTGTAGGTGTCCAGGTGGATGGACTGCGCCTGGGCGGCGGCGCCCAGGGCCAGGGCAGCGGCGGCAACCGCGGTGCGGCGCGCAAAGATGGTGTGCATGGGGTGTGGATCCTCGGTCAGGGTGGCGTTCGCAGGCTGGCAGGGTTGCAGCCCCGTGTGTCGGTGTGGCACCGGCTGGGCGCCCCGCCCCTGCCGAACGGATCAGGCCCGGCCGCGCCAGCCCCCCATGCGCGGGGGCGTGCAGAAGGGCTCGCCGCGAGCCGGCATCAGGCGCGCAGCATGCGGCCGGCCACCACCTCAAGCCGGTCGATCAGCGCCGGGTCGCGTTTTTCCGGGGCGGTGATGATGGCGTATTCCAGCGCGCGGTCGCAGCCGGCGGGGCAGAGGCCGCGCGGCTGGCCGATGGCGGGGATCAGCGCCTTGACCAATGCGCGGGCCTTATCGGCATTGGAGAGCAGCACTTTGACCACCTGATCGACCGTCACCGCGTCATGCTCGGGGTGCCAGCAGTCAAAATCGGTCACCATGGCGACGGAGGCGTAGCAAAGCTCGGCCTCGCGGGCCAATTTGGCCTCGGGCATATTGGTCATGCCGATCACGTCGCAGTTCCAGCTGCGGTAGAGCCGGCTCTCGGCCAGGGTGCTGAACTGCGGCCCCTCCATCGCCAGGTAGGTGCCGCCGCGCACATGCGGCACGCCCAGGCCGGCCAGGGCCGCTTGCAGGTGGCCGCCCAGGCGCGGGCACACCGGGTGGGCCATGGACACATGGGCCACGCAGCCGGCGCCGAAAAAGCTTTTCTCCCGCGCAAAGGTGCGGTCGATGAACTGGTCGGCGATGACGAAGGTGCCGGGCGGCAGGTCGGCCCGCAGGCCGCCCACGGCGCTGAGCGACAGCACATCGGTGGCGCCCAATGCTTTGAGTGCCGCGATGTTGGTGTTCACTACGGCGAGCACCAAGCGATTCGAGGCGTCTCCCTTGACTTTGGGCTGAGGGAAATCACAGCGTTGATCGGCCCCTCGGGTTGCGGGAAGTCAACCTTTCTGCGCTGCCTCAACAGGATGAATGACCTAATCCCGAACACGCGGGTTGACGGCCAGGTTCTCTACCACGGGCAGGACCTCTACTCAGAGGAGATTGACCCAGTCCAAGTTCGGAAGCGGATCGGCATGGTCTTCCAAAAGCCAAACCCTTTCCCGAAGTCTGTCTACGACAACGTTGCGTTCGGACCGCGCGTGGTCGGGATGGAGGGCGACATGGACGAGATAGTCGAGCGGGCGCTGATCCGCTGTGCTCTGTGGGAGGAAGTCAAGGACAGGCTTGATGCGAACGCATTTGGCATGTCAGGCGGCCAACAGCAGCGGCTGTGCATCGCCCGCGCGCTCGCGACTGACCCTGATGTTCTGCTCATGGACGAGCCCTGCTCCGCGCTTGACCCAATCAGCACTGGCCGAATCGAAGACCTGATGACGGAATTGAAGGAGAGAATCTCGATCGTGATCGTCACTCACAACATGCAGCAAGCTGCGCGAGTTTCCGACAAGACGGCCTTCTTCACGGTTGAGATGGCGGACGGCGAGAAGCATCGAACTGGTGTGGTCGTTGAGTACGCCGACACCACAACGATCTTCACCAAGCCGAGGGACGAACGCACAGAGGACTATGTGACCGGTAAATTCGGCTGATGGGAATCCCATCTGAAGACCCGATGACACCGCATCGCCTCCTCTATCAGGATGAGATCGCGCGATTGCAGCGCGACACTCTTGAGGGATTCGACTTGGTCATTGCTGCGCTTGACCGAGCTCTTGAGGCTTTGGCACACCAAGATCTCGAGCTTGCCGAGCTTGTCGTTGCCGACGATGATCGGATTGACGGCCGTTATCTGCAGATCCACCAAGGCGTGCTTTCGCTGTTTGCTCGTCAGGCACCAGTTGCAACAGACCTCCGTCTCCTTGCCGCGCTCCTGCATGTAATTCGCAACATGGAGCGGATGGGGGACCAGTGCGTGAACATTTCGAAGCTGATCCCTGTCTCTGGCGAGAAGCCACCGACAGATCCTCAGATCCTCAGCATGCTCGAGGAGATGGGCTTGGCAGTTCGCGAAATCGTCAGGCAGGCGATGAAGGCATTCGAGACCCGCGACGAGACGATGGCCGCCGACCTTGCCGAGCGCGACCAGAAGGTCAATGATTTGAACAGGGCGATCTTCCGCCGGGCTTTGGAGGTTGGAAACGACCTAGAGCTGCGCGAGTGGGCGATGACAATGACTTTGGCTGCACGTTGCCTTGAGCGAGTTGGAGATAACGCGGTTGATGTTGGCGAGCAGATCGCTTTTGTCGTGACTGGGGTTTTTCGGGAGTTTGCTGACGCTTCACACGGGCCAGTCTCAAAGTCGGAATAATTGAGTCTCGATGGCTAAGCGAGGCACACGGGACAAGGAACTTCTGACGCTCTTTGAGCGGGCAGGGCAGAACGCGGCAGGAGCCGGCGCACTCGTCGACCGACTCCTTGGCGTCATTCCAGAGGTTGGTTCACTCTCTGAAGATGTCCGTGAGGCCGAGCAGGAGGGCGATCGCATCACCCACGCGATTCTTAGGAAGCTCGACACCGCAAAGAAGCCATATGTAGATGCAGCAGACCTGCACGCACTCGCCTCAAAGGTTGACGACATCGTTGACCACATGGAGGAGGCTGCAGACATGATCGTTCGCTACGGCATTGAGGCCCCGATGATCCAGGCGACGGAGTTGGGCGCAGTACTTGCGGAATCCGCAGCTGAGGTAGCCGGGGCCTTGAAGGATCTGAAGAAGGGCAACGACTTGACCTCGCGCATCGTCGAGATCCACCGACTTGAAAATGAAGGTGACCGGGTGAGCCGGGAAGGCCTCGGAGCTCTCTTCGCTGGCGGCATTGACCCGATGGTCGTCATCCGCTGGAAGGACGTTTACGAGTCGTTGGAGCGGGCTGTGGACTCGTGCGAGGGTGTCGCGCACGCTCTCGAAACGCTGACTTTGAGACGCACCGACAGCTGATCGGGTGAAAAACCCGCAAATAGCGTGTTAACGGGTTGTGAACAAGTTGCGTAGAACCTACACATTTCTCCCCGGCCTCCATTACGCTTCCGTTCACGATGTCAATTGATTCCCCCGCGATTGAACTTCCAGAGGTTCCCGCTGCTTACAGCAGGGAGCATCCGACTCTCCGCATCGCAGTAGCCGACCGCGACACTGGCTTCGCGACAGTCCTCAAGCGTCGCGCCGAATCACTTGGTTGGACTCAGCGCGACCTCACCCAAGTGCCTGCAGTTGACGCACTCGTGGCGATGAAGCTCCATGCGCTTGTAATTGACCCAACTCTGCTTGGTCCTCAGTGGGCTGAGACCGTCGAATACCTGCGTGGGAACCTTCCGGAGCTCGCGATCATCATCACAACGGGTCCAAGCTCGGTTGGTCAGCGTGTCCGCGGCCTTCGCGCCGGTGCTGACGACTGGCTGACGAAGCCTTGTCACCCGGAGGAGCTGATCGCTCGCATCGAGTCAATCATGCGTCGCCGTAAGCCTGCCGCAGCACTGGCTCGCGAGCCAATCACCGCTGGTGACCTTCAGATTCGTGCGGATCAGTTCCAAGCGTTCTGTGACGGCCGCAGCCTTGACCTCACCCGCCGTGAGTTTGAGCTTCTCCACCTGCTCGCCGACAACCCTGGCTCAGTGCTTGAGCGCGAAGAGATTTACCAGCGCGTGTGGGGTTACCAGATGGCCCACGGCGACCGCTCCGTTGATGTTTTCGTCAGGAAGCTCCGCCAGAAGGTCAAGACCTTCTCTCCTGAGTGGGAGTACATCCACACTCACTTCGGTGTTGGTTACCGATTCTCACCTGAGCTTCCTGTCGCTGAGAAGCCGGCAAAGGCCGCAAAGGCTGCAGCCAAGTCGCCTCGCCGTAAGTCCGCGCCAGCTGCCTAATGGGCAGCACTGCGGGTCGCATCGCAGTCATCCTGATCGCCGCAGTCGCGGTGTGGAAGCTTCCAGCGGGTGGGACTGCAGCACAAGTCGTCTGGGAATCGCTTGGCGTGATCATGCTCGCGTCAATCGCATGGGCGGTATGGCGTTTCGGTCGGGATCATTGGCTTGACCTTGACCGTCTCGGTGAGAGTGGACGCCTGGTCCTGTTCGGTTCGCTCGGACTGTTTGCCGTAGCGATGGCCGGTCGGCCTGTGCTCTGGTCAACTGCACCCGGTTCTCTACTCTGGGTGCTGATGATCGCGGCAGTTGTTGGAGGCGCCATTCGGTCCTGGCAGCTCTGGAAAGAGCTGTAGCTAAACCTGCGCAGGTTCGCTACTAGTTGGTGGTGACATGTAACAGCGGGGAGGTCACCCTCCGCTGGTGGCCAAGTTCCGTGATCGCGTCGGAGGTGACAACGCTCAGGCAAGCGTTGAACTTCTTGCCGCCATCCCGATCATCCTCGTTCTCGGCTGCAGTGTGTGGCAGGCGGCGCTCGCTGGCATTACAGCGGAACGGGCAGCCCACGCTGCGCGAGTAGCAGCGAGAGCAGTCGCGGTAGGGGGCAAGGCTCGTAAAGCGATCTCGCGAGTACTTCCAGCAGATGTTGCGCAGTCGGCCCGCATCAGTGCGAAGTCGAACGTTGTAACAGTGCGATTGCCAGTGCCGACAGTGATCCCAGGGCTCTCGCTGGGTGATGTCAGCGCCGCTGCCCGTTTCCCGGAGCAGTCATGAGGGTATTTCGCTCTGTTCGAGGCGAGAGAGGGCAGGCAACTGTTGAGACGCTCGCTCTAGTCCCGTTTGTCATTTCTGCGGCGATTGGATTGTGCGCGGTAGGGGTTTGGTTCGAGCAGAGGCAGGCAACCGGCGCGCAGCTAGCTGACGCGACCGTCCGATGGCTGGAGTCAGGCACAAGTGATCGTGGGAATGGCAAGGTCCGTGTGAAGGTGACCAACGGTGTTGCTGAGGCGGTGAGTAGCTCCGGAC
>CALJKH010000073.1 GCA_937973575.1 uncultured Solirubrobacterales bacterium
AGCTCATGAGCTCCCAATTAAGCGAGTGATCGAGGATCCCGAGGGCGGCGAGCTTCCGTATGCGGGCGATGGGCCTCTTGTTGGATCAGCTGCTGATTTCGACGGAACCCACAACCGCGAGGCATTCGAGCGGATCGTTGATTGGCTTGACCGCGAAGGCAAGGGACACAGCTCTGTCAACTATCGCCTCCGCGATTGGCTTATCTCGCGCCAGCGCTATTGGGGCTGTCCAATTCCAATCATCCATTGTTCAGATTGTGGCGCGGTTCCCGTCCCCGAGGCTGACCTTCCAGTGGTGCTGCCCGACCTTGACGATTACGCTCCAAAGGGTCAATCGCCCCTTGCATCTGCAGAGGATTGGGTTGCAGTGAAATGCCCGTCGTGTGGCAAGGATGCTCGCCGCGAGACCGACACGATGGACACCTTTGTTGATTCGTCTTGGTACTACCTGCGTTACTGCGATCCGGCCAATGATCAGGCTCCGTGGGATAAGGAAGCTGTTGACGGATGGATGCCAGTCAGTCAGTACATCGGCGGCGTTGAACACGCGATTCTGCACCTCCTCTACGCACGGTTCTGGACTAAGGCAGTTCACGACATGGGCCTCGTCAGCTTTGACGAGCCATTTGGCCGCCTCTTCACTCAAGGGATGATCACCCGCGACGGTGCCAAGATGAGCAAGTCAAAGGGCAATGTGATCAGCCCACGCTCCTATGTCGACAACTACGGCGCCGATACCGCCCGCTGCTACGTCCTGTTCATTGGTCCGCCCGACCAGGACGCTGACTGGTCAGACGAAGGGGTGGAAGGCGTGCATCGCTTCCTCTCGCGTCTCTGGAGGCTTGCTGAGGACCTAGAACCGAGTGATGGGGGAATTCGCCAGCCAGCCGGGTCTGAGGGCGCATCGCTTGATCTTGTGCGGAAGGCCAACTGGGCGATCGAGAAGGTGACTGGCGACATGGCAGGTCGCTTTGCATTCAACACAGCCATCAGCGCCGTGATGGAACTGATCAACGACTGTTACCGCCTTCGCGACGAGGCTGACATGGAGTCGCTGCGATTCGCCGCTGTGACCGCGGCGTCGCTTGTCTACCCATTCGCACCTCACCTCGGTTGCGAGGTTGCTGATCGGTTGGCAGGGGTTCGCCTTTGGGAGGAGCCGTGGCCAGACGCTGACCCCGCGATGCTGGCAAGCGACACCTTTGAGCTTGTCTGCCAAGTCAACGGCAAAGTCCGTGACCGAGTTGAGGCACCTACTGATGCTTCTGAGGCCGAACTTCTTGAACTTGCCCGAGCAGCAGCGAACATGCAATCGCACCTTGACGGGAAAGAAACCGTCAAGGAGATCGTCGTTCCCGGCCGGCTCGTGAACATCGTCGTTCGCTGATCCTCAGCATTTAGGCCACGGTTTTGTTGTAAAGCCGCGCCGTTTTTGCAGTGTCGGTGGGTCAGCATCTAGGCGTGGCTCATTGGGACCGAACAACAACACTTATTTGGGTCGCCTGCGGCCTACTTGTTCTCTTTCTCGGCGGTCGCTGGTTGCTTTCGGCGACTGGACAGAGCGGATATTCCGCAAGTTCGAACTCTGGTTCGTATCGGACCAATCAGGCTAAGAGTGCCGGCCAGAGTGGAAGCTCAGCTGACGGTAGCTCGCCCTCTCCTTCAGAGAGCGGAGCCGCTCCTCTGGGTGGGGGAGTTGTTGTCGTCGATGTCGGTGGTCGAGTGCGTCGGCCTGGCGTATACACGTTGAAGCGAGGCGTCCGCGTATACGAGGCGATCAGACGTGCAGGTGGGGCTATCAGCAACAGTGACACGGGCTCGATCAATCTCGCAGCTCTCGTTACCGACGGATCTCAGATTGTGGTCGGGAAGGGCGGCGCTTCTGTGAACGCCAGCGGAGCGCCTGCGGGTTCGTCAACGGGACCGGTCAGCCTGTCGACCGCAAGCGCAGACCAGCTAGATGCACTTGATGGGATCGGGCCAGCGTTAGCTGCCCGAATCATTCAATGGCGCGATTCGCACGGTGGCTTCAAATCAGTGGCGGATCTAGACCAGGTCAGCGGCATCGGCCCAGCGAAGCTTGCGGCTCTGCGCCCTCAAGTCGTGCCCTGACCGTCAACCGGTCGCGCTATGAGGTTGGCAATCATCTGGCTGCTGTTTGCCGTCCTGTTCGCCACAGGTCCAGCGCCATGGGGACACCAAAGCTTCAAGAGGCAAGGCGCTGCCGGCGGGGCGCATGGCGCGATGGCATCGGTCAAGGCGCGTGCCGAAGAGGCGCTGGACGCAGGGCAGCCCCGTGATGCTGCAGCTCTTCTTCAAGGAATGGTGCTGGGCGATGCGTCACACCTTTCAAAACCGGTGCAAAACGACTTCAGACGCTCGTCTTTGACACATGTTGTTGCCGCCTCGGGGCAGAACATCTCGTTGATGCTGGCGCTCGCGCTTCCGGTACTTGGGCTGCTTGGGCTGAGTCTCCGCAACCGGTTGTTAGTCGGCGTGTTGCTGGTGGCGGGCTATGTGCCGTTAGCCGGGGGTGAAGCTCCGATCCGGCGGGCTGCAGTGATGTCACTTGTCCTTATCGCTGCCCAGCTGAGAGGAAGTTCAGCGGATGGGTGGCATGCGCTGGGAGTTGCAGGGGTGGTAACCCTGCTGGCTGACCGCAGCGCCGCAGCTTCACTTGGCTGGCAGCTGTCGTTTGCAGCAGTCGCGGGGATGCTTGCTCTGGGTAGGCGACTGGTCAGGGCTTTCGAGAGGACTGAAATACCCGGCGCGTTAGGCGAGGCACTTGCGATGACGGTAGCCGCAACGGCAGCCACTACTCCGCTAATCGCATGGCGAGTGGGAAAGCTGTCCTTGCTAGCGATCCCCGCCAACATTGTGGCCGGGCCAGCCGTGGCGCCGGCGATGTGGCTTGGCATGATCGCTGCGACGCTTGGGCAGTTCGGCAAGGTGCTTGCTGCCCCGATCGCGTGGCTTGCTTCAATTCCCGCTGCCGCCGTCTTGGAGGTCGCGCATCTTGCTGCCGCGCCGAGTTGGTCGTCGCTTGGCTGGCGCCCGTCAGGAGTTTTGAGCGCATGCCTGGTGGGATTGGTCCTCGTTTGCGGCCTTGTTCGCCTTCCCGGCCGGATCCCGGCCTAGACTCGAAATCCAATGGCCCCTTTCGCTTCCTCGTATCTGATTCATGGTGATGACCACGGGCGAATTGGCGAGCGCAGGTCAAACCTGCGGAAGATGGCGGAAGAGGCGTCCGGTGAAGCCGGCCTCGAGACTCTTGAGGGGTCTGCTGCAACAGTCGATGAGGTCGTTGCAGCCGTCTGCTCGATGAGCCTCAGTATCGGCCGAAGGTTCGTGATCGTTGATGGCGTAGAGAAGTGGAAGGCGGAGGACACCGAGCCGTTGGAGAATCTACTTGCTGACATGCCGCCTGACACCACATTGGCCATGTTTGCGAGGGAGGATGGGCGCCAGAAGGTTCCCAAATGCCTGATCGACGCTGTCAAGGCGGGCAAGGGCAAAGTTCAAGAAGAGAAGTCCATACCGCCGTGGGAGCTTCCGCAATGGGCTAGGACCCGGGCGAGCGAGCTCGGTCTAAATCTGGACGCTGCAGCGGCCAAGACTCTCGTTGGGATTGTCGGGGAGCGCCAACAGCGGTTGAGTCGGGAGATTGAGAAGCTCGCCCTGTCACTAGATGAGGGAGAACATGTCGATGCCGACATGGTGCTGGAGCTCTGTGCGAACTCGGCTGAGCGGAATGTTTGGACTCTCTCTGACGCGCTTATCTCGGGACAGACTCGTAAGGCTGTCTATTCGTGGCTTGAGCTTGAGCATCAAGGGGAGTCCGCTGGCTCAGTGGTAGGCACGGGGGCATGGCGGTTGAGGGCAGCTGTTGATGCTGCGGAGAGGCTCCAAGCCGGGGAGTCGCCATCAGCGATTAAGAGGACCCTTCGGATGCCTCCCAAGAAGGCAGACCAGCTGTTGCGCGACCTTCAGTCAGTTGAGCCCGAGGAGCTGAGGGACGCACTTGCGTCACTGGCCCGCCTTGAGCTGATCACCCGTGGCGGTGGCCAACAGATGACTGGCGCGACTGCGGTTGCCAGAGCGATCGCTGAGATGGCCGACTAGTCGTCGGCAGCTCTACCGGGCAGCAAAGAGCGGCCTTGATGGCGGATACTTCGTTTGGTCAGTTCCTAATCAGGAAGCTGGAGTGCGGAGGCGAGCTGCGCGGGCCTTACGGCGGGCGCCAGTGTTGCGGTGCATCGCGCCACGGCTTACAGCGCGGTCAATTGCGCTGACGAGCTGAGTGTGCTCAGTCTCAATGGCTGCTGCGTCGCCAGCTTCTGCAGCTGACTCAAGTCGACGGAAGAACGTACGAACGCGCGAGATCATGCGACGGTTTTCCAACCGCTCTCTCTCGGTGCGCTTGTTGCGCTTGCGTTGTGACTCGATGTTTGCCATTTGCTGTGGTTGTCGCGGACAGGGCCGGGACTGCGCGTACGATAGCGCACCCGTGCCTTCAGAGAACATCAGTGAAACTAACGGGGCGCCGCCCCGGGTCGCTCGCAACACCGCAATCTTCGCTGTAGCGACCGCTTTGTCCCGTGTTGCCGGGCTTGGTCGCGAGGTTGTGGCCTCAAACTACTTCGGTACAAGCGGGCCATTTTCTGCCTTCACTCTTGCCTTCCAGCTGCCAAATCTGGTGCGAAGTCTCGTAGCGGACGCAGCTCTGTCGGCAGCCTTCGTGCCGGTTTTCGTGGAGCTTCTTACGACCGGGCGCAAGAAGGAAGCATTCCGGCTGGCCTCAACGCTTGCTCTTCTGATCCTTGCGGCGCTCGGCGCGCTGACAGCTCTCTTCATCCTCGGGGCTGGGGTGATCATGCCCCTGTTCATTGGCAACGGCTTTAGCCCGAGCCTTGTTGACTTGACTGTCGGCCTGTCTCAGGTTCTCTTCCCGATTCTCGTTCTGTTGGGGCTCAACGGTCTTGTTGTCGGCATCCTCAATGCTCGCGATCACTTCACGATTCCCGCCATCGCGCCGGTGGTTTGGAACTTGGTCATCATCGCCGCGCTTGTTTGGCTCCGGCCGGCGTTCAGCGGTCAGGACCAGATCTACGCCTATGCAGTCGGTGTGCTCATAGCCACGGCAGTGCAGCTTGCAATGGCACTACCGATGTTGCGAGTGGTGGGCTTTCACTTTGAGTTTGCCTTCAACTGGCGAGATCCTCATGTGATCCAAGTACTGAAGCTGATGATCCCGGTGACTGTTGGACTCGGAGTGATCAACGTTGATCTTCTGATCAACAGCTCGGTTGGCTCACTTATCTCCGAGCAGGCTCCGCGGGCAATCGACGCTGCCTTCCGGGTCTACATGCTTCCGCAGGGGATCTTCTCTGTGGCGGTGTCCACGGTCTTGTTCCCGGCCCTCGGCAGGGCTGTTGCTCAGCAGGACACTGACGGGCTTAGAGAGCTTCAAGCAAAGGGCGTTAGGACGATCGTCCTGCTGCTACTTCCAGCTGCAGCCCTGACGGCGGTCCTCGCCACTCCGATTGTCAGGCTCATTTACCAGCGCGGCGAGTTCGGAGCTTCATCCACAAGTCTGGTCGCCACCGCTCTGGTGTGGTTCTCGGTGAGCCTGCCTTTCGCCGGCGTGAATCTCTTGCTGACCCGGACGTTCTTTGCGATGCGTTCTGCATGGATACCAACCAGCTTGGCGATGGCGAACCTAGTCGTCAACGCAATATTTTCGTTCGCCCTCTACAAGCCACTGGGGATTGCAGGGCCAGTTATCGGCACAGTCATCGCCAGCATCGGTATGACAGCGGGTCAGCTCTGGATGCTTCGCAAGCGACTTGGCTCGATTGAGATGTCAACACTTGTTTCGTCAACGCTTCAGGTTGCGGTTGCCTCCGCTTTGGGCGCTGGAGCCGCTTGGGTCTCTTGGAGTGCTCTCGACTCGGCGCTAGGCCGGGGGCTGCTTGGTCAGCTGATCAGCGTGGGGACCGGTGTTTCCCTCGGGATCCTCGTCGTCGTGATAGCTGTACTTGCCCTTCGTGTACCGGAGGCTGTTTTGATCAAGAACAGGCTTGGATCCTCATTCACCGCTCGCCGCGGGGGCTAGGTAGTCATGGAGAACCTGCGCACTTAGCGGGAACATCTCGCTCGGCCGCTCCGCCCGGCTCACTACTCTGGTTCCGTGGGCACAGATACACCGAACACTGAGACACGCGCTTTACGCGACGGACTCTTCAATCGTTTGCCTGATGCTGACGCTGCATGCCCTTATGGCGAGTGCGAAGGTGACGGCTGGATCACCGATGAGGCGACAAAGACCGCGCGCCCTTGCAAGTGCCAGAAGCAGCGTGCGTCGGCCCGTCGCACCCGCGGGCTCACCAGGGAGATCCCTGAGCGTTACCGCCACATTGGACTCGATAGCCCTGAGGTAGAGGAATTGGCGGCACGCGCTCCTGCTCAGGTTCGCTCAGCCCGCCGCTACGCCGAGACAATTGATGACCAGCTGGACAAGGGGACAGGCCTTGGCTTCCATGGTGACCCGGGCACTGGCAAGACAATGCTCGCGTTCATGATCACCCGCTCCGCGATCGAGGCTGGACGGACAGTCGCCGTCTACTCCTTCCCAAGACTGCTCGCCGCAATCCGCGACTCCTACCGTGATGACGCAACCGACGGCTACGGCGCATTTCTCGACAAGCTCGTTGATGTCGACCTTCTGCAACTCGATGACCTCGGCGCTGAGCGACCAACTGAATGGGCCGCTGAGCAGATCTTCCTGATCATTGATGGCCGCTATGAGGCCAAGCGCTCAGTCGTCTACACGACCAACCTTGCGCTGCCTGGTGGGGAGGGCGGCAGTGAGGAGACATTGGCTGAGCGAATTGGGCCACGAGTCATGTCCCGGCTTGGTGAAATGGCGCCTCCGGTTCCTCTCTTTGGTGCCGATCAAAGATCCCACCTTGCACCGGACCTGCCGTAAGGCACCCCCGGTTAGCCATTCCGCCCTACCCTTCGCTGCAAGCACATGGCTGACCAATCCTTAATCCGTAACTTCTCGATCATCGCCCACATTGATCACGGCAAGTCAACGCTCGCCGACAGGATCCTTGAGGTAACGCGAACAGTCGCTGCCCGAGACATGAAGGCGCAGCTGCTTGATTCGATGGACCTTGAGCGGGAGCGGGGGATCACGATCAAGGCTCAGGCTGTGCGCGTTCTCTACGACGCTGCCGACGGGCAGACGTACACGCTGCATCTGATCGACACGCCTGGCCACGTTGACTTCACCTATGAGGTCTCCCGCTCACTTGCCGCGTGTGAGGGCGCGCTTCTCGTTGTTGACGCTTCGCAGGGAGTGGAGGCTCAGACAGTTGCAAATACCTACCTCGCAGTTGACTCGGGGCTTGAGCTCATTCCGTGCCTCAACAAGATTGACCTTCCAGGCGCAGAGCCAGACCGCGTTGCGGCAGAGGTAAGCGAGCTGATCGGCGAGTCCCCCGATGGAGTGCGAAGGATCAGCGCTAAGACCGGTGACGGTGTGACCGAGGTCCTCGAGGAGCTTGTTAAGCGCGTTCCACCTCCTGGCGGCGACCCAGATGCGCCCGCACGAGCACTCATCTTCGATTCAGAGTTCGACCAGTACCGCGGTGTTATTGCCTATGTGCGGGTTGTCGACGGGGTCTTTAAGCAAGGCGAGGAGATCCTTGCGATGCAGGCTGGAACAAAGGCCGACATTGATGAGATCGGCGTTTTCACTCCGCGGATGACCAAGCTGACTCAGATGGCGGCTGGTGAGGTGGGATATGTAATCACCGGCATTAAGGACGTCAGCATGCTCAAGGTCGGCGACACGCTTACGACTCTGAGCAAGCCTGCCAGCGAGCCGCTCCCCGGCTATCGCGAGGTCAAGCCGATGGTCTTCTGTGGACTCTTCCCGACAGACGCTGATGACTACCCGGGCCTGCGTGATGCCCTCGAGAAGCTCACGCTCAACGACGCTGCTCTTTCCTGGGAGCCTGAAACCTCCGATGCCCTTGGCTTCGGTTTCCGCATTGGCTTTCTCGGGCTGCTCCACATGGACATTGTTCGAGAGCGGCTCGAGCGCGAGTACGACCTTGACCTGCTTGCCACGATGCCATCGGTGGAGTTCTCAGTCCTCACCACGGCTGGTGAAACCCTTGAGGTTCACAACCCATACTCAATGCCAGACCCCGGTTCAATCGACCACATCTTGGAGCCCTGCATCACGGCGTCAGTGATCACTCCGAAGGAGTACATCGGGCAAGTCATGGAACTCTGCCAGGAGCGCCGCGGGACTCACAACGGGATGCACTTCCTCTCGGCTGACCGAGTTCAGCTGACTTACGACCTTCCTCTTGCCGAAGTTGTCCTTGACTTCTTTGACCAGCTCAAGAGCCGCACTAAGGGCTACGCCTCGCTCGACTACGAAATTGGCGAGATGCGCGAAGCAGACATGGTCAAGCTCGACATCATGCTCGCCGGCGAGCCTGTCGATGCGCTCTCAATGATCGTCCACCGCGACAAGGCCTATGACGCGGGTCGCTTGATGACAGAGCGACTTTCGGAGCGGATTCCAAGGCAGCAGTACGACGTTCCGGTGCAGGCAGCGATCGGCGCCAAGATCATTGCCCGCGAGACAATCAAGGCCTTCCGTAAGGACGTGACACAGAAGTGTTACGGCGGCGACATCTCCCGTAAGCGCAAGCTCCTCCAGAAGCAGAAGGAAGGAAAGAAGCGCATGAAGCAGGTAGGGCGCGTGGAGATTCCTCAGGAGGCCTTCCTCGCAGTTCTCGAACTCGGCGACGGCGGCGACTCCGGCAACAAGCGCTGAGTGTGTTCGGGCACGGTAGGGCGTTAGCTCTGCCCTTATCCTTGAGTGTCCAATGCTGACCGATCGCCAGCAACTTGTCCTTCGCCTTGTCGTCGAACGTCATCTTGACGATGGATCGCCCGTGGGCTCGAAGGCACTTGCCCAGCATCTTGCTTGGGGTCCTTCCACGATCCGGTCAGAGCTTGCCGGTCTTGAGGACATTGGATTCCTTGACCATCCCCACACATCTGCGGGACGTGTCCCCACACAGGCTGGCTACCGCTTCGTTGTGGACCAGCTCCTGCGTGAGCGCAGCCCGAAGGCTTATGAGTTTGGGATCAGCGAAGCACGCGCTGAACTCGACGACGCGATGCGTGACGCCTCGGAGCAGCTTGCCGAGGCAACTCAGCTGCTCGCCATCGTCACAGCCCCTCCAGTTACCACCAGCACCGTTCAACGGATTGAGTTGGTGCCAGTTCACGGCAACGGCCTTGCGATGGTCGTGATCACTTCCACAGGCGGAGTAACGAAGCGAGTTCTCCACTGCGACCGCGCTCTGGACCCCGGTCTCGTCGCCTGGGCTGGCAGCTTCCTTAACGACAGGTTGATCGGCAAAGGACTTGGCGAGCGATCAATCCGGCGTCGCCTGACCGAGCCATCTCTAGGTCCCGGAGAGCAGTGGATCCTTGACCTGCTCGCTCCAGCTCTGACATCGATCGCTGAGACCGGTGAGGAGTCGCTCTTCGTTGACGGAGCATCTCGGATGGTGGAAGACCATCGTCTCGCTGACGAGTCGGAAATTGGAACTGTTGTTGCGATGCTGGAGCGGCGAGTCGAGCTGCTCTCAGCTCTCAAGGCAGCCCTGCCCGAGCCAGATGTGTTGGTCAGGATTGGACAGGAGAACGAAGCACCTGAGATGCGCTCGATGACGATGGTTGCTGCGAGCTACGGGCCGGTCCGCCGGTCCGTCGGCACGGTCTCAGTGCTTGGCCCGGTCAGGATGGACTACGCCAACGCCATCTCTGCCGTAAGGGCCGCATCTGCCGAGCTCTCAAGGGTCGTCGAAGACGTTTGGGACGAGGACTAGGCGAGCATGCCACGCGACTTCTATGAGGTGCTTGGGGTATCTCGCGATGCTGACGAGAAGGAGATCCGTAAGGCGTTTAGGACGCTTGCGCGGGAGCTTCATCCGGATGTGAATCCCGAGCCCGACGCTGAGGACCGCTTTAAGGAGCTGGCTGAGGCTCACGAGGTTCTCTCTGATGCAGAGAGACGCGCGACTTACGACCGCTATGGGCATGAAGGACTCAAGGGCCAGGGTTGGAACCCGGGCTTTGAAGGCTTCGGCTCCTTCAGCGATCTGTTTAGTGCATTTTTCGGTGGTGGCGCCGGTGGGGGACAGCAGCAAGGGCAAGATCTAGGGATTGCAGTTGAGGTTTCGCTTGACGAGGCCTTTTCAGGTGTATCGAGGACTCTTGAGTACGAGGCAGTCGTTCCCTGTGACACGTGCAGCGGTTCAGGCGCTGAGCCGGGAACCGGATTCACAGGCTGTGGGCAATGCTCGGGTTCAGGTGCGGTGCGGTCCGTTCAGCGCAGTCCATTTGGGCAGATCGTTCGCGAATCGGTCTGTCCTTCATGCAGCGGGGCTGGGCGCACTCCAGAGGTTCCATGCGGTGATTGCGCTGGGCTCGGACGAGTCCAGGCTTCACAGACGATTGAAGTCGATATCCCGGCAGGGATCGACGACGGGCAGCGGATCAGATCGGAAGAGCGTCG
>CALJKH010000074.1 GCA_937973575.1 uncultured Solirubrobacterales bacterium
GTGCTTCAGCGTGAGCTTCAGGATCCTCAAATCGCTTGCCGACAACTTGAGCAGGGTTGCCAGCGACGACCGAGTTAGGTGGAACATCCTTGGTGACGACGGAGCCAGCCGCAACGACTGACATTGGCCCAATCGTGACGCCGCCAAGCACGATCGCCCCGTACCCAATCCACACATCCCAGCCGATCGCGACTGGAGTGCTTAGCTCCTCAGGCGCATCGCCTACCCACGTCGCACGCCGGATCATTGTTCCTAGCTGACGGTGGTTGTGGTCGGTGCGCCCGACTATTCCAACCGAGCCAGCAATTAGGACCCCGTCACCGATTTCACCATCCACCATGATCGTGGTGTGGCGACCGATGTAGACGTCGTCGCCAATCGTCAGCTTGCGCGGAGCCCAAAGCCTTGCGCCGGGCAGGACTCGCAAGTCGGACCCGTGAGTGACGTTGGCACCAACTGCAGACCTGCGCCAAACCGATTCAAGCAGTCCGGCCAGAATGGGTAGCTGGCGAATCCTCCGCACGAGTGGCGGTTTCGAGCTACTCACAGCCGTGACCTCAGGCCGTATTGGCCGGGCCGCGCTCTGGAGCCGTGATTACTGGCGCGTCAAGGTCTGGTGTTTCGTCGCCATAACCGCCGTAGCCATAGCCGTATCCATACCCGTAGCCATAGCCGTAGTAGCCAAGGCCGCTTCGCTGAGGCATCCCGTTGGCGATTGTTCCGATCACTCTTGAATTGATGCTCGTCAACGATTCAACGGCTCTGCGCACTGACTCGCGATGGGTGCGGCCAGAACGAACGACGAGGATCGCCCCGTCGACAAACTTGGAAATGACAGCGGCATCGGTTACTGCCAAGACTGGCGTTGCATCAATGAACACATAGTCGAAGCGTGAGCGGAGATCTGAAACGACCTCACGCATCTTGGCGCTACCCAGGATCTCGGCTGCATTAGGTGGCACTGGACCCGATGCGATCACATGCAACAGGCCTCGGTTCCACTCAATCAGGCACTCGTCGAGAGTGTTCTGCCCGGCGAGAATGTTCGTCAGGCCGATCGTGCCGTCAACTCCCAGGTACTTGGCGACCTTCGGGCGACGAAGATCACCGTCGATCACGCAAACACTTGAACCGTTCTGAGCCAGTGAGAGCGCGAGGTTCAGAGTCACAGTGGACTTCCCTTCGCCCTCTAGCGCGCTGACTACGGCGAGAACTCGCGGAGGATTATCCACCTCAACGAACTGCAGGTTCGTACGCACCGCCCTAAATGCTTCCTTCCACTGATTGCGGTGAGAGGAAATGTCCAACGGGATCCCACTTGAGTCCAGATCGCTGGGAATTACTCCGACTAGCTGCGCTCCAGCTGCGGCCTCAATGTCGTCGGGAGAATTAAGCGTGGTGTCAAGCTGCTCACGGAGAAGCGCGAGCCCAAGGCCAGCCAGTAGCCCAAAGAAAAGTCCAAGGATCAGACTGATTGCTGGTCGAGGCGAGACACGGCCCTTAGGTACCTCTGCGGGATGGGTCACGGTGGCGCGAACTGGGCTCGTCCCATTTGCAAGCGGCGCCTCGACCTTTGGGATGAACTTTGCGAGTTGGAATGCGACAGCGTTTGCGATCGCTGCAGCTTGTGCCGGCGAGCGCCGATTCGCCGTTACCTCAAGGAGCACCGTGTTGGGTGGGTTGGTGACAGAGATATCGTTCCACTTGACCTCAAAGCCAAGGTTCTTCGATGCAGGTCCGAGTACCTCGGGGCTCCGGGCGAGCTTCGTGTAGCTCTCGACCTGAGCGAGAGCAAACTGGGCCCCGGAGTAGATGTTGCCAGCGCCCTGACTGTTCTGAACGGACACGAACACTTCGGCAGTTGCTTCGAAGCGATCTGGAGTCGCGAGGACAATTACGCCCGAGATGGTTACGCCCAGCGCTCCGGCAATGACGATCGTGCGCCATCGACGCCTCGCCATACGAATGTACGCCCTCGGATCAAAGGCTCGTTGCTGCTCAAGGGGTGGATTTACTGGGTCCATAATTGCTTCGTCTCGAGGGTACACGGGCGCTTGCTCCGGTCCGCAGGCTGACAGGTGGTCGCCACTCCCCTCATCCTCGGGTCACTCCGGATACGACTGCATCAAAGGCTGCCGCTAAGCGCACCGATTCAAGCTCAATCACCTTGGCGGTCTGCTCGTGAATATCTCTTGCTGACAGGTGCGGATCGGGCACCGACAGCCTGTCGTCGGGTTCCTCCGCGGCCGCAGGTGGGAGCAGAGCATCAACCTCTCGGTCAATCGCAGAGCTACCAACCCCACGCCAAGCATCCAACTCCTTAATGAACCATCTCAAGCGTTCTCCGGGCCCGTCAGGAAGCGGTGGCACCGATCTAAGGGGGTCGTGCTCGTTAAGTCCTACTGGGGGGCCATCGACTGCCGCCTCAAGGGCGTGCCCCGATGCGGTTATGAGCGTCGCGATACTCGCAGCTTCGATCAGAGTGAACATGCGGGTCCGAAGGCCGGGCGAGATAGTCAGTAGCTGAGCCCGATGATCAGTAGTAAGGGCCAAGATCAAATCGAATTGTTCAAGTAGACCGGACTCAACTTGAACAGGGTTGCGGTCAGGACGCGAGGCAATCCCGAGTGCCTCAGGTAGTCGGTCGCAACGACCAAAACCAAATGCTGCTTGGACTCCCGCGCTTGATGTGCTGATGAACTGCCTTGTCGGCTCAGCTACAGACGCTGCGAGGCGCTCCTCGAGAAACGGGCTGCGGCAAATGTTTCCAGTGCAGACTGCGAGTACGCGCAGGGGCTTGACAGGGCCGCCCTTTTCGTCGGCGGCCTCCTGGCTCATGCCTTGGTGAGCCCAATCCTCAGCTCGTGGCCATCCACGGTCACTAGATCACCAGCCTCTGTGCGCCCCATGCTGGTCGCAAGTACCTCAGCCGCAATCCACTCACCGTGAGCCTCGACTGCTTGAAGGATTCGCTCGTCACCGCCAAGCTCAAGGGCGATTCTGTCCTCGACTTCAAGCCCAGCGTTCTTCCGTGCAGCTTGGACAGCGTGAACAACCTCACGGGCAAGGCCTTCAAGGAGTAGGCCTTCATCGAGGTTCAGATCGAGCGCAACAGCGTGTGAGCCTTCGCGCTCCAGTTGGTAACCGTCAAGAGGTTGCATTGCAACGAGGAAGTCCTCCTCGCTGAGGGAGTGTTCAGTCCCAGCGACATTGATGTGGACGCTCTCGCCAGCCTTGAGTGCTTCGCCTACATGAGCTGGGTCAAGCCCAGCCACGGCTGCTGCTGCCTGAGGCATGTCAGGTCCAAACTTGGGGCCCATAGTCCTGTAGTTGGGCTTCACCTCAAGC
>CALJKH010000075.1 GCA_937973575.1 uncultured Solirubrobacterales bacterium
TCGGCAACACGGGGTGCTGCTTCAAGCCCGGCGGTTGGATGCCCCACTCCGGGAAGGGCGATGAACTCGACCTTCCGCCCTGCTTTGCAGAAGCCGGATACGAGCGTGGCTGTCGTTTGCGGATGAATGATGTTGTCGGCTGTCCCCTGCGCGATCAGTAGCGGCGGGCCTTGGCGATTGGTTGCTGGAGTGTTTGCCACCTCGATCCGCTGCCAGGCAGGTTGGGCCTCAAGCTTGGCTGGGTCGATCGCCCTGATCAGCTTCTCTTCAGCCCCAGCTGGAAGGTCCTCGAATAGCCCCTTGTTTGAGTTGATGCAGCGCGACGCGAGCGAGTCAATTAGGTCACGCGCCTCCGGTGATGCCACATCGCTGAGGTTCGCCCCCGGCTGCGTGTGCGACCAAGACCAAAGGGCAAACGAAGCAACGATCGCGCCGTCAAGCTCCTTGTAGTCGTCCTTGAGGATCTGCCCTAGCTCTGCAGCTGGCGCAGCTGCGGCTATTCCCGCGAGCTTCAACTCAGGAGCGTAAGTTGGTGCAATCTGCCCAGCGAAGAGAGCCGACTGACCGCCTTGCGAATGACCCCACACGACAGCATGGTTTGAAGCTTGCGCAGCTGGCAGGTTGCGAGCGGCTCGAATTGAATCGAGGACGTTGCGTCCTGCTACCTCGCCGATTAAGTACTGCAGTGGACCCTGCGTGCCAAGGCCCCGGTAGTCCGTCGCGACAACAACCCAACCGCGCCTTAAGAAGTCAGCGAACCCTGGCTGCGTTGCTGGTTTTGGATCAGCCACCAATGACGGAGCGCAAGGCGAGGCAATCCCACTGGTGCCATGTGCCCACGCGATAACCGGCCGTCCACCCTTAGGCGGTTGCCCAGGTGGAACCCAGACCTGCCCACTTACTGGCACACGCTTGCCGGTCGTAGGGTCGGTCGAGAGGTAAAGGATTCGAGTAAGCGTCGTTCCAGCAGGCGCCCCTGTACTCGCCGGGACCGGCTGGGGCTCCGTCCTAATGACTGTGCCGGGCTTCCCTGCGGGCACCGGCGAAGGGTCTGTGTAGAAGGCGCCGGCAGGTGAGATGTCGACACTCTTGGAGTCGTCAACCAGCAGGACTTGGCTGATGAGCAGCGCACCAACGACGACAATGCTTAGTCCGAGCACGGCAATTCCGACTCTGCGCCCCCAGCGGGGCTTAGGGCGCTTGCTCCGGCTCACTACTTGCGCAGGCCGTATTCAGCCATGCGGACTTCCAAGTCAATAATTCGGTCCTGCCCCCAGAAGATCTCGTCTCGCAGAACGAAGGTTGGGACTCCCCAGTGCTTCATTCCCTCAAGCTCAGCCACATTCGCTTCAAGGCGAGCCTTGAAGTCAGGGTTTTCGACGGCTGCCAAGGCTGCGTCCCAGTCAATCCCTACCCGCTGAGTAATGGTCTTTAAGCCCTCATCAGTTGCAGTGTCAATCGCCTCAGCCCAGATGCCGCGACTGGCTGAGAGAACAAAGTCCTTTTCGACGCCCAAATCGGCTGCTAGCTCAGCCACGAGAAGGCAGCGCATCGCGCCGTCGCCGACTGGGTCGTGGACTGGCCCGAACGGCATCCCCAAGGCGTCCGCTTCACGCTTTGTGTCCCGCATGGTGTGGATGCCCTTATCGCGTGAGACAGCTTGGCCTCGCATAACCATTGGGATTGTGCCGCGGTAGACGAGGTCGATATCCCAATGGTCTGGCAGCTCGAACGCGCGTGGAGCAGAGATGTACGAGTACGGGCTTCGGAAGGAGAAGAAGTAGTCAACGCGTTCAGCCATCACGCACCCCAACCAAGTTCATCGAGGGTTTGTGAAATTCGCTCGCCCCGCTCATGGGCGAAGAACCACTGCCCGCGCACCCACGCTGCTGGCACGTCATAGGGCCCGCGCTTCTTCATCAGCTTCTGATTCGCCTCAACCCGGCCGCTTCCCGGGCCGGGTGGCGTACCGCCAACAATCTCGTCCCAGAGGTGTACGAAGTGGGCCTGATCCGCAGGGTCAACTCCCTCTACCCAGATTGCCTTTGCGGCTGCGACTGAGAAGTCGGTGAGTGTGGAATGCGGCTCGCGGGCTGACACCCAGTCCGCGAGATATCGGACTACCTGGGGTGAAACAGTTTCCTTGCGTGAGAAGGCGATACCGAGGCGTGCTGCCAGGCGCGTGGCATCAAGCACTGCGTAGTCGCGCTTCCACTGGACTGCTGGGTCCCCAGCCATTCCTCGCTCGACAACAGGGAGCGCAACAAGGTCTACTGCACGCCCGGCGACTCGACCAGACAGGTCAAGCAGTGCAACTGTGCTCAACGGGTCGTCGAAGGCAAAGAACAGCTCAACCTGTTCGTGCCCACCGGAATTACGAACGCGCTTGGCAGCAAGGCGGTGGGTTGGCTTCACTCCAGCTGACGCGATCAGAAGGCGTGGCCCCACCCTTCGGGTCAAAGTGTCCTTGAGGCCAGCCATTGGCAGGATCGTACATTGCCCTGCACGCCCGGCTTGAGCGAACGAACCTCAGCTCTTACGTTTGCTCTTGAGGCTGCTGACGCCTAGCGCTCCCAACATCACGAACAGAGGCCCGCCATACATGGCAAGGTCAGCAATTACATGGCCAGCGTGAGCAATTGGAATTGTCACGCGACTACCGCCGTTCCCTTTACCTTCCTAAATGGCCCGACGCGAGGTTCGTCGCCGCCAATGCGCACCTTCGCTAATCCCCAGCAGACGATCGCGACCATCGTCGACCAGATAAGCGCTACGACGAGATAGCCGATCAGCTTGAGATAGCCGGGAACTCCTTGTTTCTGCTCGCGCTGGAAGGCACGCACATCAGGCTCAAATGGACGAGTGAAGGCCGCTGGCGCTGAAACTGCTGGCGCTGGAATCGCTGCGTCAGCAGGCATGTAAATCGGCAAGGCCGAAACTGACCTTCCTGTCTGGAGGCGCAACATTGTCTTCCAGCCGTCGCCGTAGGCAGGCACCGCGCCGGCCGACCTGTAGACCCCGTCACCAATCCTCCGCATTGGGGTGACGACCGTTCCACCACCCTGCCACGCAGTGGTGTTAAACCAGCGAGCATCCTTGGCTGCATCCTTGGGAGTCAGCGCAGCTGTCACAAAGACCCAGCGCCCGTCAGAGTGGCCAGCGTCAACGAGCTTGACTTGAGCTGAAAGTCCGTTTGAGCCGTTCGGCATCGGGACAGCCCAAGCGCCGACAAGAACCACCGCGACCCCAGCGGCAGCGACCAGCCCTTTAGGTAGCCGCTCGGTTGGCTCTACTCCGCTGACGGCGCGGCCCATCGCCCCGCCTAGCACTCCACCGGCAGTGCCAGCAACAAGCGCACAGAGGAACCCTTCGGTGAGAAGCGATGGAGGCCAATGAATGTAGGCAAAGCCTGAGAGCAGATACTGCGAACCAAAGCCGAGAGTCCCAATCAGAAAGCCAGCGATTAGGCCCAATGTCAGAGGTTTGCTACGCCCATACCGAAGGCCGACTACCTCGACAATCAGCGCCTCCACGACGAAGATTGGTATGTGCGGAAGCGTGTGCCCCAGTACTGGTCCAACCAGCAGGCTCAGCACACCTCGAATGACGAGGAACGCTGCAAGGCAGCCGAGCGCCCCACCGCGACCAAGCCGGAGCCGCGACGCCACAAGCCCAATTGCGGCTGCAAGTGCCAGCAGCAGCGGGTGCCAGACAAGCCTGAACTGCTCAATGCCAAAATCGAATTCAGCTTGCATGGTGCAGAGCCCTGTCAGCAGCGCCCCGGAGAGCATGTAGTCGCGGAATCGAACAAGCGCCGTTGTCTTTAGAGCTTGCCCTCGATAACGACGACTGCCGAGCCTGCCCAATGATTTCTCTGCCTCAGCTTGCAGGATCCAGTGCCCAACAATTGAGAAGGCGGCTCCTCCGATCAGGAGTAGGTGGGTTGGCCCCCAGAGAGTCACGTCCTGACCGAAGAGCCTGTGCCAGAGATCATCGAGCGGAAATGCAATGAGTGACACTGCACCGCAGCAGAACATGACGACGCCGCCGACTGGCGCCCACCAGCCGTTTGGAAGTCGGATAGCCGATGCGCTTGGCCGCTCCTCGTCTGTCAGCGCTGCCGTCAAAGCACCAGAGAACAGAACTCCAAAGAGGCCTACGAGGATTAGGTAGTGAGCCGGGTTGGCGAGTGGCCCGGGGTCACGCCCGTTGTCAACATGAATTGAGATGTCCCAGTACATCCCAATGCCAGCGAGCTGAAGACTTGCTCCCAGTGTCATTCCTGGGAGGGCTGCCCAAGCTGGCAAACGAGTTTGTTGTTGGGCCCAAAGCGATGCACTCCTTAGCCAAGCTGCTCGACCGGCTCGGTAGCGACCCAGGACCCAGACGAAGTAGAGCGTGACTAGAACCGCAGCCGTCGTGGCTCCAACAACTTGGTCAGCGGCAGCCCCACCAGCAGGCGCCGCCGCGGCAACTAAGTAAACGAATGCGTTCATGAGGCAGGAGTATTACATGGTGTGATGTCACATACAACGGTGTCCCACGTCCGAATGTTGCGTTTAGACTCAGCGAGTGGCAATGGAAAGAGACGATGAGCTAACGATTGACGAGCTTGCCCGCGAGACCGGAATGACCGTTCGTAACATCCGCGCTCACCAAGCACGAGGTCTTCTTCCCCCACCAGAGGTTCGTGCCCGCACAGGCTTCTACGGCCAGCACCATGTTGATCGCCTGCGCCTCATCGCTGATATGCAGGCGGAGGGCTTCAACCTGAAGGCGATCGAGCGGATTCTTGAGTCAGAGGACCAAGGCGGGCAACGCCTACTTGCGATGAGCCAGGCAGCACGCGACGCATTCCTCGCCGAAGAGCCTGAATTCGCGACAGCAGCCGACTTGGCTGAACGCTTTGGAAATCAGCTCACGCCGGAGGCTGCAGCAGCAGCTGTCAAGGCAGGATTGCTTGTCCCGCTGGGGGATGATCGCTTCGAGGTGCCTAGCCCTGTCCTGCTTCGGGCCGGCGAGGAGATGGTGGCTTTGGGGATCCCCATGGAACGGGCGATCTCAGCAGCCGACACGATCACAAGACAGTCGAAGAAAGTTGCCACCACATTCATCAAGCTGTTCATCCAGGAGGTGCTTGAAGCCGGAGATCCGGACCACCAGGACTGGGACCGAAACCAGGAGGCCTTGGACCGTCTTCGGCCACTTGCGGCAGAAGCTGTAAATGCAGCCTTCAGGCAATCAATGGCTCGTGAGATTGAGCGAGAAGTAGCGAAGCGGCTCGGTTAGAGCCATCGTCTCAGCGTTCACCCATTGGCTCTAACTTCGTGGAGAAGGCATCGCCGGGGAACCTAATCGGCATCAACTTCCACTCCCCGCCCCCGGTCCCAAGTTGCCGCCACCGCTACGCCGATTACAAGTGCAAGGCCGGCCAAGCTGGCGGCAGCCTGCGGAATGTCCCAGCCGAACTTCCAGCGGCTGTTGACGATTGACCCACCGACGAGGAACAGCGGCACGGCAAGCGTGGCCAGAAGGATCAGCCCTCGGATCAGCGTGAAGATTCGCATCCGCCAGGTCATCTCACTCCGCTTCTCTCGCCTTTCAGCGCGAGTCAGTTTCCCGGTGGCTTCCAACTCCCAGTGCTCAAGCGACGACTGCCCCAGTTTGCGGGCGTCGCGCTCACATGTCCACGACATCAGCACCATGAAGCTGAGCGGGAAGATTGAAGTGAACACCCAGATCGCGCCAGCAACGGCCACGCCGCCGACCATCCTCAGCTTCGCGGCAAAGTCGTTCTTCTTCTCAGCCTCGGGATCAGGCGGGGCCAAGAAACCCGCGTAGACGAGGATTGTCATTACCGACTGGTACCAGTACTTCAGTGGCCTCCGGTCAGTTGGCGGTGGCGGCGGAGTGTCCTTGACTAACTCGAGTGCCGCCAGAGCTTCGGCCGATGTCCCATGCACGCCTCGCAAAACGAGGAAGTCAGCAGCAACTGAAAGGTCGGCCGGGTTACGCCCGGCGAGCGCTGCCATCTTCATGAAGAACCTGTACTCCTGCTCAAGGAAGACCAGATAGGCGGGGACCAGAGCGATGAAGAACGGAGTGCCGGCGATCGCACCGTTGAAGCGAGCTACATAGACGGTGCGCCAGTACTCCTTGGCGGCGACATCTGCGACCTCAGCCGGCCCGGCCTTAACACGGTCAGCCCACTTCGCACAGGACCCGGCAAGACGCTCGGTGACTCGCAGTAGCAGCCGCTCTGGAACATGCTCGGGGTCCCGCAGGGCGACCCGGAGTGCCGCCCCGGGCAGCGAGGCACCGTGCTTGAGGCGTTCACGCCGACCAGTTGTCTCTCCCTGAGAAGTCACTCTTCCCTAAATAGAACCACGCTGGAGAGGTGCCAGCGAGCCGATATTTAAGGCTCTAGGCGTAGCTTGAATCTGGCGTCACTTAAGACCCTTGAGAAAGATCCCAAAGGCCTTCACAGCTTCATCGTGCGAGATGGCAGTATCAGGGTTGAACAGGCGCTCCGCGTTCAAGCCCTCGATGTACGGGATCAGCAGTGCAGCGTTCTTATCTGGGTGCTTAATGCCAGCACGCCGAAGCAAGTCCGCGAGGAGTGCTGTGACGCTTTCCCTTGGACGGGCGAGGCCAGCTGCAACCTGCGGGTTCCTACGCCCCTCAAGGTAGATCTCGAAGCGAGCAGCTGACAGGTTGGCTAAATCTGAGGATGAGAGCCCCTCAACTCCAGCAACTAACGCCTCTGCAAGTTCGTTGATCTTGATCTTTTCGGGGAGAGCGCGTCGCACTGAGTCAATGAACTCAATCTCCCGCTCTTGGTGGTGCTCAAATGTTGCATGTGCGAGCGCAGCACGCGTGCGAAACACATTGCTTGTTGAGCCCATTGGGATGCCAGCACGGTCGTCAATTCCACGGTGAGTGATGCCGCGCGCGCCCTTTTCAGCCAGAAGCTGAAGTGACGTGTCAAGAATCAATGTCCTGCGGATTTGTGCCTTGCTGACCTTGGGCATGACCGCTCAGTTTAGGGGACAGCAGTAGAGCCTTAGCACGCGGGCAATGGCTCACGGAAAAGGACGCCCCGTCACCTTGGTGACAGAAGCGTCCTAAATCAATCGGGGCGCCCGGATTCGAACCGGGGACCTCGCCGACCCGAACGGCGCGCGCTACCAGGCTGCGCCACGCCCCGAAGGATTCGGAGTCTACCCAGCGACGTTTCTCGCCGGTGGCGCGGCAAGGCCCCAGTTTCCATCAGCGCACTGAGTAACCTAAATGTGGTGAGCAGCGGGAACGAAAAAGCAGATGGCCCGCTTTCAGGCCTGCGCCGCGCGATCGGCATCCGTAACGCCGACGAAAAGGCGATGGAAGAGCGTTACGAGCAGTGGGTCCAATACGCGATCCGACCTGACGCTGACCTTGCCCAAGTCCCCGGTTACCTGGCCGCAGCGGCCGAAGCAGCGAAGCTGAAGCCGAAGCGCGCGGACGAAATCAAGATTGAGACGCTGCGAACCTTCATTGCCGGCCTTCTCGACGACAACGAGATCAGCGAGGAAGAGGACGACTGGTCAAACCGAGTGCTGGGAGCCCTCGGCGTCGATTCCACATGGGTCACCACCAACCTGATGCCAGAGACAGTTGAGGTAATGACCGCCCGAGCCAACAGCGGCCGCCTCGAAGCGGTTGACAACCCTGAGCTGATCACCAAGGGCGGCGAAGAGGTTTACCTAGAGGTCGTAGCCCAAAAGACCAAAGAGGTCACAGTCAAGGAGTACCAAGGCGGCTACGCGGGAGTGAGCTACAAGATCTCCAAGAACATGCGAGTCAACACTGGCGGCACCCGTGGCCGCATGGTTCCAGTCGGGACTCAGATAGTCACTGAGGATGTGGGAATCCTCTCAATCACAAGCACGCGCGTCGTCTTTGTGGGGAGCAAGAAGACTCAGGAGTTCCTCTACACCAAGCTCGTCGGACTCCAAATGTTTGAGGAAGGCCTGACCCTTGGGGTCAGCAACAGGCAGACATCCTCAAGCTTCCAGGTCGACAACCCGCAGCTCGTCGCCGCCACCATTGGCGCCGCGGCCAGGGTCGACGCGTAAGCGCCTAGCCTGCGACGGCTTTGAAGTACCGGACTGCGAGTCCGGTGAGAAGAGTCTGGAAGCAGGCCTCAACCGACTCCCCTTCCTCCTCTGCGTAGTGCTCAAGGCCAATCTCCTCAATTGCGAGAGCCTCGGCGATCACATCGTCAACTAGCTCGGGATGGCGATCGCAAAAGTAGGCCCCAATTGAATAGAGCCGAGTGTCCATAAGCGAGGACAGAAACTCCTCGCCACTGCCTCCCTGTACATCTTCTCCCGCCATTGAGGCTGAGAGTACCGCCCCGGATAGGGTTTCGCCGATGGCGACGGATATCGCAATCTCGGAAATCATCAACTTCTGCGACGGACTGCTTGATTCGCAGTCCTTTGACGACTGGTCCCCGAACGGACTTCAGCTTGATGCCTCGAATGACACCGGCCTGATCGTGACCGGCGTCAGCGCCCGGCTCTCCCTGTTTGAGATGGCCGCAGAGATGGAAGCTGGCCTTGTGATCGTCCACCACGGGATCCTCCACGGGGCCGGCGGGCCAATCGACAGGCGCCAAGCAGCCCGCCTCTACGAACTACTTGACAACGGAATCTCGCTCGCCCAATACCACCTTCCGTTGGACGCTCACCCTGAGATTGGCAACAACGCCCTCCTCGCCGAGGCAATCGGCGCAACCGTGACCGGACGCTGCTGCTCGGTTCGCGGCCGTGAGATTGGAGTTGTCGGCGAATGGCAGGGCGATGGCCTACACCTCGACGATCTCGCAGCCCTAATGCGTGACGCTTGCGGTCAGGACCCACTCATCATTGATGCTGGCGACCACCCAATTCGATCCGCTGCGATCGTGACTGGGGCCGCGAGTGGCGAGATCGGCACCGCGGCGGACCTGGGCCTTGACGCGCTGATTACTGGCGAACCGTCGGAGAGTTCAGTGGCGCTGGCCGAAGAGGCTGGCGTGCACCTGATCTGCGGTGGCCACCATGCAACTGAGACTCTTGGCATTGAGGCTCTCGGCAATGCCGTTGCGGACGAGTTTGGAATTACGCATCACTTCGTGAACGTTCCTAACCCAGTCTGAGCGCCTACGCGCCACAGACCCCAAGCTGCCATTTGCCCGCAATTTGCGGGAATCGAACTTGGACTGTTGGAATTTCCCTTGTGCCTGCCCCAGATCAGGAGTAGACCTGACCTGCAAGGTTTTGCAACTAGGACTGGGAGGTTCGACAAGGTGCCAATACATGTAACCCCCACTGAAATGGCTCGCATGGCAGGGCTTGAGCGCGGTGAAGTGCTTGAGGCGTGCCGGCGGTATTCCATCCCGGTTCTTCATGGTCGAATCGATAAGTCGCTGTTCATGCTCAGCATGCGTGACGCGACTCGCGTGGGCAGCGTTCAGCCAAGCCATTAGAAGAGCCGAAGAGAAAAGCGGTCGTGGCGAGAAGCCCGGCCGCTTTTCGCTGTTTAGACTCCCCTTCAGCAGTTTTTGAAACTTCTGGGAGAGGAGACTCCATGGGAACTCACGACGCAGCAGCTGTCGCTAAGACAACGCAGTCCAACACAATTGCCGACCTGCTCGAAAAGGCAGTCGCACGCAACCCTGAAATGGTTGCCGTCAAGCACAAGGTTGGCGACAGTTGGAATGAAGTAACTCTCAACGAGGTTGGTGAGATCACCTCTGAGATCGGGCGCGGCCTGATCGCCCTCGGCGTTGAGCAGGGCGACCGAGTCTCGATCCTCTGCAACACCCGCCCAGACTGGACTTATGCCGACTTCGGCATCGCCCGCGCTGGCGGAGTCGTTGTGCCGATCTACCCCACTAACTCCCCAGATGAGTGCGAATGGGTAGCTGGCAACTCAGAGTCAGTCGCAATCTTCTGTGAGGACGCAAGCCAAGTAGCGAAGATCACTGAGGTCCGCTCAAACCTTCCCCACCTCAAGCACATCATCGTGATTGACCCAGCTGGCGATGTTGCTGACGCAATCAGCGTTGACGATCTGCGCGAGAAGGGCCGTGGCGTTGACGCTGCCGACCTTCAGGCGCGTACCGACGCAGTCAAGCCTGAGGACGCATTCACCTTCATCTACACATCAGGCACAACTGGCCCACCAAAGGGCTGTGTTCTTAGCCATCGCAACTACCGCGAAGTCCTGACGATGTGCGCCTCACTTGACGTGCTCGCCGGCGGTGAGACGACCTACCTCTACCTGCCGCTTGCGCACTCGTTCGCTCTTCTGATCCAGCTTGTGTCCTTTGATGTCGGTGGCGCAATCGCCTACTTCAGCGGTGACACGAAGATGATCGTGCCCGAGCTCAGCGAGGTCAATCCGACCTACTTCCCAAGCGTGCCGCGGATCTTCGAGAAGATCTACACGCTTGTCACCTCAAACACTGAGGATCCGGAGAAGCTTGCAGCAGCAGTTGAGCTTGGCTGCAAGGTCCGTGACCTTCAGGCCGCTGGCCAAGAGGTTCCACCGGAGCTTGCCGAGCCATTCGCAGCAGCTGACGAGAAGTTCGCCATGGTTCGCCAGATCTTTGGTGGCAACGTCCGCCAGGCCGTAACTGGTGCTGCGCCGATCAGCCCGGACATCCTTCGTTTCTTCTGGGCAGCTGGCGTGCCAGTGCTCGAGGGCTACGGAATGACCGAGACGGCAACCATTTCGACCTACTCGTCCATTGAGCACCACAGGTTCGGCACAGTTGGCCGCGCCCTCCCAGGCGTTGAGCTTCGCATCGCGGAAGAGGATGGCGAGATCCTGATCAAGGGTGGAAACATCTTTGAGGGCTACTACAAGAACGACGACGCCTCATTCGGTGCCGTGGTTGACGGATGGCTCCACACCGGCGATGTTGGCCAGCTCGACGAGGACGGTTACCTCAAGATCACCGGCCGTAAGAAGGACATCATCATCACCGCTGGTGGCAAGAACCTAACTCCAGCCAACCTCGAGAACGACATGAAGCAGACTCGCTGGGTGTCACAGGCAGTGATGCATGGTGACAAGCGCGCGTTCCCATCAATGCTGATCACCCTCGACGAGGAGGAGATCCTTCCGTGGGCAGAGGCCAACGGCCTTCCAGCCGACATCGCCTCGCTCGCAGTTGAGCCAAAGGTGCTGGAGATGATCCAAGCCGAGCTTGACAAGGCGAACTCAAAGTACGCCCAGGTCGAGCAGGTGAAGAAGTTCTTCATCCTCGAGCACGATCTAACTCAGGAAACGGGCGAACTTACCCCTACCCTGAAGGTGAAGCGCAACATCGTCAACGAGAAGTACATGGATCGCTTTGACGCCCTCTACGGGGGTTAGCGACTAGGAGGACCTGAGATTGCGGACTGACCCCACGGAAACAGGAGGCCTCTTTGTAGGCCGTCGTCCTGGCACGGGGCCAATCCGCTATCGGGCCATCCCTCCTGAGGGGACGCAGGCTCGCAGGCGGGTGGACTCAGTTGTTGCCTTTCTGCTCGCATTCTTGATGGGTCTAATCGCACTGTCCTACTGGGGTCCGATCCCAGTTCTTGGACTGTGGGTTGGTTCCCAGGTCGCCTACCTTGCCGACAGCCTTGGGGCTGGGATCCTCTCTGCTTTCCTGCTGATACTTGCTCTGCTGATGTTCGGCCTAGTCGTGCTGAAGCGGCTGGACAGACTCTGGATTCTGGCGCGACGGGCCTGTGGGCATGATCAGACGGAGGGAATCATCGGCAGGATCTTCGGCGTCACTTGCGTGATCGGCGCTGCCATCTTCAGCATCTGGCTGATCGGATTCAGCGGCGCTGAGCTCAACCCAGTCGGCATTCGCTTCTAAATAGCCGATGGGCTTCATGGACCGCTACAAGGCCTTCGCCGAACTGTCGGATGAAGAGGTGCGGGCTGACTTCAAGTCAAAGGCGGATGAACGCCGTGAGCGCGAGCTCGCGAAGGTTGAACTCCTTGACCTGACTCGCACGACAGCAGATGAGCTTCCCCACCCTGCAGTTGCCGCAGCCATCTCCTTTGCTGCCAAGCGGGCTCTCAACCTTGAGCCTGACCCTCAGTCATCCGAACTGCGAGACATCTTGGCCTCCCACTCTGGCCTGCCTCACGGGCAAGTCGCAGTTGGCCCAGGCGCCGCCGGCCTGATCACGGCCCTCGCCGCGGCTGTAACGACAGCCACAGACCAAGTCTTGGTGCAGTGGCCTTCCTACCGCCTGCATCCGATCATTGCCAGAGCTGGCGGGGCAGAGGCGGTGCCACTCACAACCGGGCGCGATGTTGAGGAAATCGCCAGCGCTGCCCACAGGGCTGGAAGCTCGCCACTCCTGATCCTGACAAATCCAAACGATCCTGATGGGCATCTGCTCACGGCTGGGGACATCGAACGGCTCCGCGGCATTCTTCCTGCAGAGACACTGCTCGTCGTCGATGAGGCGCTCTGCCACTACGCAGGCGAATCGCACATCACTGCGATGGACTCACTTGTCGCCGAAACCGAGGGGCTAATGCTCGTGCGTACCTTCTCGAAGGCGTGGGGCTTGGCTGGCCTTCGAACCGGCTGCCTGCTTGGCGGCCCGGACAGTGCTGAGTTAATCGCACGCCTTACGCCAGTGCTTGGCGTCCCAGCTCCGTCAGAGGCTGGCTGCCTTGCAGCTCTCCACGAAGCGCGAGGGCAAATGGAGGCACGAGTCAGCGCAGTGACGAAGGAGCGAGAGCGCCTTGAATCCCTCCTGCGCGGCTCAACAGTTGACCTCGCTCAAGGCTCAGCCGCAAACCTCGTTTGGGCTCGGGTCCCGGGGCTTACATCTGCTGAGCTTGCTGCACAGGTACGCGCCAGCGGAGTTATCGTCGGCGACGGGTCAGAGCTTGGCGATAGCGAGCGCCTGCGTGCAGCGATTAGAGGCGACCAGACTGCAACTGATCGCCTAGCTGAAGGCCTGTTGGCAGCAGCGGCACACGCTGCAGCGAACGCTTAAGCCGATTCTTCAGCTGACTGACGGAGCAGAGTGGAAGTTGTCTGCTCGAGAATCCTGCGCCAGCCGCGGGTCTTCTCTTCCTCATCAGTGAAGTGCTTGACGACCTTGCGAACCCGTGTGGCCGAGAGGTCGAACCCGTGCTTTCCTGCGATGCGCTTGATCCGGTCGTAGTCACCGGAGAGATTCATCGTCACAGACTGGAACCCGTGGCGTGCAACCTCAAGGCGTGATGTGAAGTTCATGACGCTCGTCTTGAACATCAGCTCGTCGTCCGGCTCTGGCTCGATCAGAAGGATGTCAACACCTGGATAGCGCTTCTCCCACTGCTGACGCATCTCATGAAGGCGCTGGTAGGCCAGCAGCTTGAATGTCTGGTAGCCAACATGCTGGAAGCCAAGCTGCGAAATCCGCTGCCGTTGCTTACCAGCCTTGGTTGGAGTGTCCATCTCGTTGACATAGGGAACGAGTGGGTTGACGACAACGATGAACTTCGCGCCAGCCTCAACAGCGATGTCCAAGTTGGTCGTTGAGACGATCCCACCGTCCACAAGCTCTTGGCCCTTCAGCTCGACTGGGCGGTAAACCATTGGGAGAGCGGTAGACGCCTGAACTGCTGTGCTGATTGCGACGTCGTCCCAGCCTTGCGAGCCAAGAACGATGCGCTCGCAGGTGTCCAAGTTGGTGGCCGCGATGTAGAGCTCACGCTCAAGCTGGCGGAAGTCGTCAGTGCGATCAGGATCTGAAAGGACCTCCCGGAGGTACCCGGCAAGACCATCACCGCTGTAGAGGCCAGAGGGCAGCGCTTCAGCAAGGCCAAGGACTACATCCATCGCGGTGACGCTGCCGTAGTTGCCTGCCAACTCCTTGGCTACGCCAGCAAGGCGGAACGGGAGCGTCGCAGAGCGGGTTACAAACTCACGCCAGTTAGGGCGAAGCAGCGTGCCAACATCAATGTCGCGGAAGGGCACTGGCGCCTGTTGCACGACGACGCGCATCATTTCCTCAGGCGTCACACCATTCGCTGTCAGGGCTGCGACGAACGAGCCAGCGCTAGTGCCAACGTAAACATCGAACTGGTTGACAGTCTTGTTAACGGACAGCAGGTCAAGGGCGCGAAGAGCGCCAATCTCATAGACGCCACCGGTAAAACCACCGCCACCTAGGACTAGAGCTGTCTTTGAACTCTGCTTGCGGCGCTTTGCGGCTGCAGCTCCCGTAGTGCGGGTCCCGCGCTTGGTGCCAGCTGAGTCAATGTCTACAACTTTGCCCATGTGACACACAGTCTACGCCCAGTTCGGCGGGTGGGCAGGTCGTAATCAACCTCCACACGCGCCAATTAAGCGTGGGACAATTGCCCAGTGCGCGCGATTCCCCGCACGGCTAGCTGCTTTCTACTTGTTCCGCTGCTCCTTGTAGCGGCCTCGCAACCTGCCCTAGCCGCTAAATCGAGTAAATCTGCGGCCAAACCCGTAGCCCCGTTGCCGACTCGCCTCACTGCTCAGCTGAAGGCTGCTGGCGGGCGAGGGTCTGGGTTTGCAATTGATTTGAAGAGTGGGCGCACAATCTGGGCCATCAACCCAACAACTCCAAGGACACCCGCCTCCCTAACCAAGCTCTTCACCACCACTTCCGCCCTGCTTGACCTTGGCCCCAACACCAAGCTCACAACCACTGTGGTGCAGGCTGTACCAGCGACGATCGATGGCGTGCTGCAGGGCAACCTCTGGCTGAAAGGCGCTGGCGACCCAACCTTCGGCACAGCTGCAGTTGCGCAGCTCGCAGACCAGGTCAAGGAGTCTGGGATTAAGAGTCTGACCGGGAATGTGATCGGCGATGAAGGGTTCTTCGACCGGATGCGCGGCCTCCCGGCGTTTGGCGGTGGCTACGACTACGACATTGGTGGCGCCCTGAGCGCGCTTGCGTTCGACCATGGCGAGTCAGCCACTGCGGCAGTCACAAGCCTCACTCTGGCTCTGCGCCACAGGGGAATCAAAGTTCCCACCGGTCACGTTGGCCTTGGCACAGCGCCGGTCGGAGCAGCCGTCATCGCAAGCTCACAGTCCCCGACTATCGCCACCCTGATCGGCTGGACAAACCGCCCTTCAGACAACCTGTTTGCGGAGACTCTGCTCAAGCTGATCGGCGCAACCAAGGGCGGCGCAGGTACGACTAATGCGGGCCTGCGGGTTGAACGGGCTCGACTTGCCACCCTCGGAGTTCAGCCAGTCCTCTATGACGGCTCCGGCCTCTCGCATGACAACAAGGTGCGTGGCACCGAGGTAGTTCGCCTACTCAAGGTGATGGCAGGCGATAGAAACTTCACCAAGTCGCTCTCAGTCGCAGGCCGGTCCGGGACGCTTGCCGACCGTATGCGTCGAGGGCCAGCGGCAGGCCGGTGCACAGGCAAGACAGGAACGCTGAACGGAGTCACAAACCTTGCCGGCTACTGCCCGGTCAAGAGCGGTGGCAACCTAGCCTTCGTGATCCTGATGACTGGCACCGGTGCAAGTCGCGGCCGTCCACGGCAGGACAGGATTGTTCAGGCGTTGGCTACCTGGGCCCGTCCTGCTGGCTGGTAGCTAGGCCCCTCTTAGGGCTTGAGCAGCTCGAGCAGAGCTGCCTCATCAATCACTTCGACTCCAAGCCGCTCAGCCTTCTCAAGCTTCGAGCCGGCTGACTCACCAGCAACAAGAAAGTCCGTCTTCTTGGAGACAGATGAGGTTGGCTTGCCACCAGCCGCGAGGATCTGCTCCGACGCCTCGTCACGGGTGAGGGTTGGAAGGGTGCCAGTCAGAACGAAGGTCTTGCCGGCAAGGTGGCCGTCCCCTGCAGCGGGCCCAGACTCTTCAAACTGGACACCAGCCTCACGAAGTCGAGTGATCATCTCTACAAACTCTGGCTCCCTGACAGTCTCAGCGACGATCTCAGCCTGAATCGGGCCGATTCCAGGTGTTTCCTCGATCTCAGCAGGGTCGGCCGCCATAAGCGCCTCCATGGTGCGGAAACGCTGTGCGAGATTGCGCGCGTTTACCTCACCGATCCGCTCAATCCCAAGGCCGTAAAGAACCTTCGCGAAGGGGCGCTTCTTTGATTCCTCCAGCGAGGCATCAAGGGCGACGATGCTTTTCTCGCCCCAGCCCTCCATCTGGCCCAGCTTGTCCCGATCCAAGAAGAAGAGGTCAGCCGGCGTCAGAGCAAGGCCAGCGTCCATCAGCTGTTGAAGGCGTTCGTCACCGAGCCCCTCAATGTCCATCGCAGCACGCTTTACGAAATGCCGTAGCGCCTGCCACTGCTGGCCTGTGCAGCCCAGCTTGTTTGGACATATCGTCCAAACGGAGTCAGCAACCCTGACGGTTGCCGTTCCACACGATGGGCACTCAGCAGGCACTGTCACCTTCTCACCGCGATCCTCCCTCTCCACCTCACCCGGTGCAGGGGCAATCACCTGTGGGATTACATCGCCAGCTCTCAGCACGATCACCTTGTCGCCAGGGCGAACGTCCTTGCGGGCGAGGTCGTCGCCGTTGTGAAGGGTCGTGAATGTGACTGTGACTCCACCAACGTTGACTGGTTCAAGCTCGGCGAACGGAACAATGTGGCCAGTCCGCCCGACATTCCAGTGGACTGCCTTAAGGATTGTTGTGGCTGTAGTTGGCGGGAACTTCCAGGCGATAGCCCAGCGCGGCTCACGGCCTACGGTTCCGAGGCGGCGTTGAAGTTCAAGGTCGTCAATCTTGATTACTGCTCCGTCAATCTCGTAATCGAGAGTGTCGCGGCGGGCAAGCCAGCCATCGCAAGCCTTGACGACTCCTTCAACTCCCTTGATCACTTCGATCCCGGGATTCACTGGGAATCCCCAGCCGGCGAGGTGGTCAAGGCCGTCGCGGTGCCCTGTCAGCTCAAGACCGTCAACTTCCCCAATGCCGTAGCACCAGATTGAGAGTGGTCGCTCTGCAGTAGC
>CALJKH010000076.1 GCA_937973575.1 uncultured Solirubrobacterales bacterium
CTTCTGCTCGACCGCCTTCGCGCCGGTGGGCGTGACGCACGGGCACTGGCTGGACTCACAATCGCTGCCATCGGCCCAGGCACCGCCAAGGCGCTTGCCGCGATCGGAATCGAGGCTGACATTGTTCCTCAGCGCTCAATCACTGAGGCTCTAGTTGAAGCACTCGCGGCTTCCGAGAACACATTCAAGAAGGCAATGGTCGTTCGTGCAGAGGAAGCTCGCGATGTTCTTTCAGAATCGCTGAGGGCGGCTGGAACCGAAGTGACAGTCGTCCCGCTCTACCGGACAGTTCGAGAGGACCTCTCTGCAGCCGAGCGCGCAGCCCTCGCCACTGCCGACACAGTTACCTTCACCTCAGCCTCAACGGTTCGCAACCTTCTCGAATCCTGCGGTGGAGTCGAGGGACTCGTCAACGCAGATGGCAACCGTCCTCGCCTTGCGTCAATTGGCCCGATAACAACTGCAGAGTTGAACGCCCATGGACTCACACCGGAAATCGAGGCCACCCAGCACGATGTTCCTGGACTTGTAGACGCGCTAATCGCAGACGCTGAGGCGTAGTAGTGGCGCGGCTCGGTGAACCGCGCATCCATCACGCGGAGACAGGCTCAACCAATGAGGAGGCACGCAACCTTGCCTCCGCTGGAGCTACGCACGGCACACTCGTAACCGCCGACTCCCAAACAGCTGGCCGCGGTCGACAAGGACGAGTTTGGAGCGCGCCGCCAAAGTCAAGCCTCCTCTGTTCACTGGTCCTGCGCGAGCCTCCCAATCTGCTCCCACTTGCTGCTGGCCTTGCTGTGGCCGACATAGTCGCCCAACATGGCTTCTCAGCAAAGGTCAAGTGGCCAAACGATGTACTCGTCGACGACCGCAAGATCGCTGGAATCCTCGCCGAAGGGCGGCCAGCTGAAGGCTGGGCAGTCCTGGGGATTGGAATCAATGTCGCTACCCGCATTGAAGACCTACCTCCAGAGCTGCATGGAACGGCAGCAACACTTGGCTTGACTTCGGACGATGTAGAAGAGGTACTTGGGCAGCTGTTGGCAGCGCTCGAGGTACGCCTTGCTCAGAGCGACGGAGTTCTGCTCGACGACTTCCGCGACCGTGATGCCCTTCTAGGGCGCGAGGTCAGCTGGTCAGGAGGCGTCGCCAGCGGAGTCGGCGCTGGAATCGACGGAACTGGGCGACTCATCGTCACCACTCTTGACGGAGCGCGAGTTCTTCTTGACGCGGGCGAGGTCCACCTCGGCCCCGTCGCCAGCAGCTGAATCAGCATCCGGCTTCTTCACAGGCTTACTCCGGCGGCGAGTTCTATTGCGAGGCTTCGGCTTGGGTTCAGCGTCAGCTGATTCGGGCGTCTTAGCCTCAGCCGCCTCGACCTGACCCTCTTGAGTTGCGGCTGGCAGCTTCTCCTCGGTGGTGGAGTTAGCCCCACCTTCAACCTGCGGCTTACGGCGAGCCGGGTCCTGCTGGCGTGAGCCGCGCCTACGGCCTCGGCCCTTGCCGCCACGCTTGGGGAAGTTCTTCAGAAGTTCACGAGCCAAGGAGCTGGGCTTCCTCGCCTGCACGTTCCATGCCTCGCGGAGCGTCCGTTCCGCTTCAGGTGAGTGGGCTGTGGATGCTGCGAGGATCGATGCTGCCAAGCGACGATCCATGTCACGGGTGATGTTTGCGATCTTCTTCGCGTTCTTCGCGTGAGCTTGCCCCGAGCTGTTGACGAGCAGGCCGAGCAGGCGCTTCGTCTCGGGCCAACGCTGGACGGCATATTCCTCATGCAGCTCGCGCGTGGCCTCAGCGAGGCGGCGAGTCCAAGCCGACACCTGCTCCCGCGAGCCAACCCGCTGGTCAGCTATTGCAGTCAGGAGCATTCGTGCTGCTTCACGGCGCTCGTCACGACCCCATGTGATCGCGTGATCAACCGCATCGTCGAACGCTTCCGCGTCGCCGGAGTTGGCAATGTCTTGAACAGCCCGGATCTTGACTTGGCCAGAGTTATTGCGGGTCAGGGCACTGAGGCGGAACTCGCGCTTGAGGTCACCCTGCTTGTCAAAGTCGAGCATTGCTCGCGCCTTGCGCCAGTTGGCAGGTTGAACCTTCCACCCTGCAAGCTGCGCCCAAGCGCGTTGCTCGCCATAGTCAAGGTGCTCGACGGCAATTCGCCAAACATCGCGCTTGAACACTTCTACACGGCGCGCCTCATCGGTTGTGACTGGAAGGACTCGCTTCTCAACCTTCATTCGCTTGCCGCGACTGCGGCGAACTGGGCCGATCACGATTGCTCCGCCACGGTAAACATCCCGGTCGAGCAGGGAGTGCAGAGTCACGATTGGGTCATCGTGCTTTGTTGCGGGGTGGACAAAGTCCACGACGATTCCCGACTCCTTGCCAGGGTGACGACGGGTAACACGACCTACCCGCTGCTGATAGATCCGCTTTGAAGCGGTCGGGGCAAGGTGGAAGCAGACAGTTGCTCGGGGTGAGTTCCAACCCTCAGCCAGCAGCTGCGCGTTGACGAGCACGTCAATCTCGCCAAGCTCGTAGTCAGCGAGGATTCGTGCGAGCTCACCCTTCGGCGTCTCGCCGCTTACAGCCTGAGCCTTGATTCCAATCTGCTGGAAGGCCTCGGCCACGTTGTAGGCGTGGCGCACACCGGCGGTGTAAACAACTCCAGGCGTATTGCCAAAGCGTGTCTTGTAGAGGTCAGCGACTGCCAAGTTGAAGGGCAGCTGGTCCAGTACCTCGGCGAGCATCTCTTGGTCGAACTCTGTGTCAACCTCGCCCCGTCGAAGCGGAACCTTGGCAATCGTCCGGACCCCGGGTCCTGGAGGGATGCGGATGCAGCGCAGTGGCGAGATCACGCCACGGCGAGCTGCCTGCGCCAGATCGAACCGCGATGTTTGAGTTGGGAAGAGGTCGGTGACATGACGCGCGATCAATGCGCCGGTTGCAGTCATGCCGATGAAGATTGGGCCTTGCCACTGGCGGATCGCTGCGCTGGTCTTTTCGCCAAGGGCAGTGTGGGCCTCGTCGCAAATGACGATCGCGTAAGCCGAGCTGATCTTGCCTGCGTTGCGAACAAACCATTGGTAGGTCTCAACTGTTACTGGTCCGTCGGAGCGGTCCTCGTCGTCGAGCATCGGTGGGCAAATGCGGTCCTTATAGCCACGATCTTTCAGTTCGCTTTCGAACTGATCAACGAGGTTGCGGCGGTGGGTGAGGATTAGGACGCCGCCTGTGCGGGATGCCTCAACAAAGCCCAGCGCTGCGACGCTCTTGCCCGCTCCCGTCGCGTGCTCGAACCAGAATCTACGACCCTGATTCGGATCGTCGAGGACTTCGCTTGACGCGAGCTCGTCCTCGTCGCCTTCAGACTCCTCACCAGAGAGTGGCCCTTCAAAAGTGTTGTCCTCCTCAGGCTCCTCTTCGATCTCGTCAAGGTCAGCCTCAATGCTGCCCTCTTGAGTGTCGTCCTCTGCGGGAGCCTCGGGAGCTTCCTCCTTCTCGCCTTCAATCAGCTCTGGGGCCAGGCCAGTCTTAGCAACGCCCTGAGACTCCGCGAGGAGCGCAGTAAGGGTGCCGGAGAGAGCATCAATCTGGTGAACACCAAGAATGGTGCCGTCTACAAGGTGCGGCTCCTCCTGGTCTAGGACTCGCTCAAGCCCGAGCATCAAAGACCATGTCCGGCGCCAAGCCCGGGTGGGTGACTTCTCCCCAGCTTCAATCTCAGCTATTGCATCGTCAAGTGCTTGGCGGCGCGGAGTGCCAGGCGCCAGTGCGACAGCTGGGTCTGCGTCTGGCAGGAGGAAGGGTTCCCGAGCAAAGTCGGACGCCCGCTCGATCATGGCGGCGTCATAGGGGAGTGCGACATCTGCTGCCGCTGTTCTGGTTTCGCCCAATTGAAGGGATGAGGATTATTTGTTCTTCCGACAAGCCCTAATACGGGCGGCGCCGGGGAAGGGCCGAAGTACTCGACCGGCGGGGAGTGGCAATCGGAGCCAAATCCCACCTGCTTCCTACTCAGGATAATAGCGATTATCAGGCGTTTTGCGCTGTCCGCGGTAGCCTCTGCCACTCTGGTCTTATGAAACTCGTGACGCTCACTCACCCTGTTGCAGCTGCACTGCTTACAGCAGTGGTTATCGCTGGGTGCGGGGCGAAAGCAAGCTCAGACGTAAAAGCGCCGTCATACGCAGAGCTAAAGAGTGGTCTAGCTGGATCCTCTCCCCGCCTCGCCCTGGTTCACTCCGAAATGGGAAAGGTGCTCACAACTGGAAAGGTCGGGTTCAGCAAAGTGCTTGCCGGGCTGAAGGGCTACCCGGTTGTTGTCAATGTTTGGGCGTCCTGGTGTGGACCCTGCCGAATGGAATTTCCTGTCCTCGGCCAAGCCTCCCTCAAGTACGGCAAAACAGTTGGCTTCATCGGGGTCTCCAACCGGGACACAGTCCCGTCGGCTCAAAAGTTCCTAACCACTCACCCAGTTGGCTACCCCTCCTTTGATGACCCCAACGGAGCGATCTCCACAACGCTAGGAATAGCGAACGGGCTGCCAGCGACAATCATCTTCAACACCTCCGGAGCTAAGGGCTATGTCCATCAAGGCCCCTACGAGACCGTTGAAGCGCTGGCCACCGACATTGAGCGTTACGGGCACTAGTGAGCACCGAGGCACCTACCGCAAGCCTCCAAGGCAATGACTTTGACGGCGAAATCCGCAGGGTTCGCGATGCGGCCGAACTGACCGCAGCGCTGGCTATTCGCCAACGAGTCTTCTGCATTGAGCAGGGAGTGCCAGTCTCCGACGAGGTTGACGGCCGTGACTCAGAGGGACTCCACCTTGTGGCAGTCAAGGACGGGACTGTCGTTGCCACATGCCGAATCTGCTTCGTTGGTTCAACCGCCCAGTTCAGCCGGTTGGCCGTGGATCAGGCTTGGCGCCGCCACGGAATTGCCACCCTCCTACTGGACCTAGCTGAAAGCGAATGCCGCTCGGCTAAGACCCGGAAGATGGTCTTGCACGCGCAGACCTACGCTCTCTCGCTCTACGAAAAGACTGGTTGGCGCGCACGCGGAAGGATCTTCCGTGACGCTGGTATTGATCACATCGCCATGGAGAAACGGCTTGCCTGAAATCCGCACTGACCCGATCGGTGGAACCCGAGTGGTTATCGCTGACGACCGGGCTGATCGCCCCGGCGCGTTTGAAGCACCAGACCCGAAACGCGACCTGAATCCGGAGGCTGACCCCTTCGCCGAAGGCAACGAGCACATGACCCCACCTGAGCTCTGGGCTGACAGGCCCGACGGTGGGTCACCAGACACCCCTGGTTGGCGGGTGCGAGTAGTCCCAAATCTCTACCCAGCACTCAGCCCAAGGTCAGACGAGCCGGAGCCCAACGCTGACCCTGATCTGTTCGGTGCCAAGGCTGCAACGGGGCAGCATGAGGTTGTCATCAACAGCCCTCGTCCAGTGCAGAGCCTGGCCGCCCTCACGGCCGAGGAGCTGGCCCTGGCGGTCGATGCCTGGCAGTCGCGACTCGCCTTTCACGAAGGATCTGCCTGCCGCCACCTCTTCGTAAATGAGGGGCTGCAGGCCGGAGCGTCACTTCCCCACACTCATGCTCAGCTAGTCGCGATGGACTTCGTTCCGGAGCGAGTTGCCCGGGAGCGCGAGGCGTTCACAGCTCATGCCTCGAGAACAGCCGGAGCGAACCTGCTCTCCGACCTCCTCGCAGCTGAGGTCCGGGGGCGCGATCGCATCGTCCATGTCGACGAGGAGTCCGTCCTGCTTGCCCCTTGGGCATCGACAGCCTCATGGCAGTTGATGCTGGTCCCGCGAAACCCCGAGCCCGACTTTGCCACAGCTACCTCCAACTGCTCGGCCATGTTGCACACAGCATTGAAGGTCCTAACTGCACAGTTTGGGAACACTCCACCTCTAAACCTATGGGTTCGGAATGCACCCTCTGGCGCCGATCACTGGTGCTGGCGAATTGACATTCTGCCGAGGCTCGCCCAGCCAGCTGGAATCGAACTTGGAACCGGCCTGCATGTAAACCCCGTCTCCCCTGAGCGAGTCGCAACCGAACTGAAGGCCACCCTCTCCTCTCTATGAAGGCGCTTGTCCAGAGAGTCAAAGAGGCGTCGGTCACAGTTGACGGCGAGGTAGTGGCTGAGATTGGCCCTGGCCTTCTGGTTCTCGCCGGGGTCACCCACGGTGACGGGCCAGAGCAGGTTGAGCGCCTAGCTCGCAGGATCCTTGCGCTCCGGGTGTTCCCAACGGAGAAGGCAGACATGGACGGTCCTCTGGGCGACTACAGAGAGATCCTTTGCGTCAGCCAGTTCACGCTTTACGGCGACACTGCCAAGGGCAACCGCCCCAGTTGGGGTGGGGCAGCACCTGGCGAGGTTGCTGAACCGCTTTGGCAGGACCTCTGTGCCGCCCTCGGTGCGAAGCGCGGTGTGTTCGGGGCGATGATGGATGTTGCACTCATTAACGACGGGCCAGTCACCCTGACCCTTGAGGAACTACCCAGCTCTGACTAACCAGCGAGCGGGTGGTGGCAGGCGACAACCGCCCCGCCAAGCTGGTCGCCCTGCGGTTCCGTCGTCTTGCAGACCTCGTCTGCGTAGGGACAACGAGTGTGGAATCGACAGCCGCTCGGGGGATTGGCCGGTGACGGGATGTCGCCACCGAGAACAACACGATCGCCCTTGCGCGAAGGGTCAGGCTGGGGAACTGCGGAAAGCAGAGCCTGCGTATACGGATGCCTTGGTGACGCATATAAGTCCTCATTGCTAGCTAGCTCCGCGATCCGCCCCAGGTACATGACAGCGACCCGATCGCACATATGGCGAACAACCGAAAGGTCATGGGCGATGAAGATCATCGTCAAGCCAAGGTCGTTTTGAAGGTCGCTAAGGAGGTTCAAGATCTGAGCTTGGATTGAGACATCCAGCGCTGAGACTGGCTCATCTGCGATCAGCAGTTTTGGCTCAAGGGCGATAGCCCGTGCCACACCGATCCGTTGCCTCTGGCCTCCGGAGAACTCGTGTGGGTAACGGTTGTAATGCTCGGGGTTAAGGCCCACGCGGTCCATCAGTTCCTGCACGCGCTTGCGCCGGGCGTCTGCACTGTCAAGCACGCCGTGAATTCGGAAGGGCTCCTCGATTATTGAACCGACCCGCTTCCGCGGATTCAGCGATGAGTACGGGTCCTGGAAGACCATCTGAATGTCGCGCCGGGCAGCCTTGAGGTCACGGCCCTTCAGGGTGGCGAGGTCCCTTCCCTCGAACATCATGCTGCCGCTTGTGGGCTCAAGCAGCCTGGCAATCATTCGAGCAGTCGTGCTCTTGCCGCAGCCAGTCTCGCCGACGAGGCCGAGTGTCTCGCCGCGCTGAACATCAAAGCTGACACCGTCGACTGCCTGAACAGCTCCAACCTGCCGCTGGAACACGACACCCCGTGTGATCGGAAAGTGCTTTGTGAGGTCTTGGACTTGAAGCAGGGGCTCGCTCAAGATTCAACTCCCAGAATTCCCTTGGCATCGTCGGGCCCACCGCCAGCGGCAAGAGCCTTCCAAGCCTTAGCGCGGGCGCTCACATCAAGGACGCAGGCAGCTGAGTGGTCCACCCCACCAGCCGGAGTTAATGCAGGCGGCTCGACAAGGCAGCTGGGTCCCGCATATGGGCAACGGGGAGCAAATGCACAACCAGTGGGCCGGTTGATCAAGCTCGGGGGCCGGCCATCGATTGGAATTAGAGGTTCACCTGGAGGGGAGTCCAAACGAGGAATTGAGCGCAGCAGCCCCCATGTATACGGGTGCTGTGGAGCACTAAATAGCTCCTCGGCTGAAGCACGCTCAACCAAACGACCCGCGTACATCACAGCGATCTCGTCGGCAGTCTGGGCAACCACGCCAAGGTCGTGAGTAATGATCACCATTGCCATGCCCAACTCATTGCGGAGACGGTCTAAGAGGTCTAGGACTTGAGCCTGAACCGTCACATCGAGCGCGGTGGTGGGTTCGTCAGCAATTAGAAGCTTTGGCTCGTTAGCCAGAGCCATCGCGATCATTGCCCGCTGGCGCATCCCGCCAGAAAACTCGTGCGGCCAGGAATCGACACGGAGTGCTGGGTCGGGGATGCCGACCAAGCCAAGCAGCTCAATTGCTCTATCCCGAGCCTCGGCATCGGAGAGCTTCTGGTGAGCTTGGATTGCCTCGACGATCTGCGACCCAACCCGGAAGTAGGGATGCAACGAGGAGAGCGGGTCCTGGAAGATCATCGAGATAGGCCCACCGCGGACTGACCTGAGTTCCTCATCGCTTAGATCAAGCAAGTTTCGCCCGTCGAAGATCGCTTCGCCTGAGATCTCGGTCCGGGCTGAGCGAGTCAGCCCCAGAAGCGAAAGGCCACCGACTGTCTTGCCAGACCCTGACTCGCCAACGATGCCTAAGGTCTTCCCCGGTTCGATCGACCACGACACTCCGTCGACCGCGTGAACGACACCGTCGTCAGTGTCAAACGAGACCTTGAGGTCTTTGATCTCAAGTAGTGGTGCCATTACTCGTACCTCACCCTTGGATCAAGGAATGCGTAGACGATGTCCACTACGAGGTTCGCGAAGATGATGAAGAACGCGCCGAGCAGCACAGTCCCTTGGATCATCGGCAGGTCGGCTCTGAGAATTGCGTCATAAGCCTGTCGCCCGACACCGGGGATGTTGAAGACCACCTCGATCAGGACGGCGCCACCGAGTAGGAGACCTAAGTCCATTCCAAAGACTGTGACGATCGGCGTAAGGGCTGAGCGCAGTCCATGCTTGAGGACAACGCGCCGCTCCGTCAGGCCTTTCGCTCGTGCAGTGCGGATGTAGTCCTCGCCCATCACTTCGAGCAGGTTGCCGCGGAGAAGGCGCGAGTAAAACGCAGCGAAGCTGATCGCTAGGACACTCCACGGGAGGATCAGCGAGTTGAACCACTGGAACGGATCTGAAGTGATCGGCACGTAGCTGTTCGCACTTCCAAACAGCGGGATCAAGCCAATGTCGTCAGCAAAGAGGTAGAGCGCGACAAGGCCAAGCCAGTACTCGGGAGCACTGATGCCAACAAGCGCCAAGCCCATTGCTGTCCGGTCCAGCTTTGACCTGCGCCTAACAGCGCTGATCACCCCGACCAGTACCCCGAAGAACAACCACAGGATCGAAGCCCCAACGGCAACTGAGATGGTCGCTGGGACTCGGGCGAGAATCAACTCCTTGACGGGCTGCTCATTGACATATGAGTAGCCAAAGTCACCCTTGGTGAAGATGTCCCTGAGGTAGTTCCCGAACTGCACTAGCAGCGGTTTGTCCAAGCCCATCCGGTGCCGGATCTGCTCAACCTGCGCCGGCGACGCATGCCGTCCCGCCCGAAGTTGGGCGGGATCAGCCGTCGGGAAGACATAGAAGATCACGAACGTCACGAGGCTGACCAAGAACAGCAAGACGGCCACCCAAAGGAGTCGTCTCGCTATGTACCTAGCCATGCCTAGATCAGCCTTCCGGGCCTAAGGGCGAACCGACCCACCTCACTGATGTGAGGCAGGTCGGACACCGCAAAGGGGTCTACTTGATTGAAGTAAACGACAGGTCCCAGGACGAGTTGAACTTGTTCACAACGCCCTTGATGTTGGCTGACGCGATGTTTGGTGAGTTGTCCCATACCCATGGCACGGCTGGGGCTTGGGCAGTGATCTGCTTGTCAATCGCAGCCCACTGGCTCGCTGCCTTGGCCGGATCAGTTTCAACCTGAGCCTTGGCCATTGCGTCATTGATTGCTGGGACGTTGAGCTGCGGCCAGTTCGAGTTGTTCGCAGGCACGATGTTGTTGCCGTTGAACGTTGGGACCAGAAGAGTCTGCGCGTCGTTGAAGTCCTTCAGCCAACCCACGTTCGGGCAAACCGCTGGCTGCTTCTTGGGCGCATTGCAGAACTGGGTGTACATCGAGTCCTGGGTAACGAGCTGAAGCTTCGTCTTAAAGCCAAGCTTCTGAAGCTGATTCTGAGTTACCTCAGCTGTCTTCTGAGCCTTGCCTCCTGAGGTGCCGACGATCGTCAGCGTCTCATTTCCCGTGTAGAGACCGGTTGGGTAACCAGCCTTCTTCATGTAGGACTTGGCAAGCTCAATGTTGCCACTCGGGTTGGCAAGGAAGTCATCGCCAGGGCCTGCGTTTCCGCCAGCCTCATCAAAGCCAGGAATTCCTGGCGGAATGAAGTGCGTTGCAATCTCACCTGAGACCGGGCCGCCGATCAGCTTGCGGACGAGCGCCCTGTCAAACCCAGCAATGATCGCCTTGCGAACATTGAGGTTGTTAAGCGGCTTGAAAGTCGTGTTAAGGGCGATGTACCGAATGCCGCCTGACGGAGCAAGGACCAGCTGCGGTGACTTCTTCTTCAGAAGCGACTGCAAGGTTGCGACTGGTGGGCCGACATCGCCACCGATCAGGCTCTGGCCATCGAGGATCTGCGGTGCAGCGACACTCGGGTTGTCGTTGCCTTCATCAATTTGGTACCCGTCGGCATAAGCCTTCCGGTAGTCAGTTGCCGCATCCCAATTCGGATTGCGCACAAGCTCGATGCTCTGAGTTGGCTTGTAGCCAACTGTGTTGCCCTGGGCGTCGTTCTTGATCATGTACGGACCGGTTGCGACTTGGTGAGTGCCGTACTTCGAGGTGAGTCCACTGTCGAACCCGTTCTTCGTTACATAGTCACGCGGCACAGGAGCTGAGAGAGGAAGCGCGAGCGCCCCTACGACAGCTGCAGTCGCATAGCCAGTTACACCCTTTGGCAGTCCCGAAGGCTGCTTGAGGCTGAAGACGATGGTGTGCGAGTCAGGCGTCGTGATCCCGCTGATGTCCTTGGCCTTGCCGGATGTGAGTTCTTCAACTCCCTTGATGCTGCCCATGTAGGCGCCGGCGTAGCCATTGGCTACGGAAGGATTGAAGCCACGCTCAATTGCGTACTTGACATCGTCAGCAACTACCTCGCGGTTAACTGGTGGGCTGAACTTGATTCCAGGCTTGATCTTGACTGTGATCGTCGCGCCGCCATTGGTGATGACTGGCTGACCCTCGGCGAGATCCGGTGTTGGCGTCTTCTCCTCATCAGGCGACCATGAATAGAGCGGGCGCTGAGTCGCGTAATCGATCATGTAGGAGAGTTGGTAGTAAGCAGCACCCGGGTCGATGTAATCGACATCAGATGACCAAAGCATCTTGATCACGCCGCCCTTCTTGCCAGTTGTGTCCTGAGTCTTGGCGACCAGGTTCGATCCTCCGCCACTTGAGCCGCTGCTGCCGCATCCAGTCACAACTGCGGCCATGCAAACGACAAGTGCCGGAGCGAGATAACGCTTCACCTTGTTCACGGGTACTACCTTTCCCCCGGTGAAAACCGGGCTTGGTTACACATCTGATTGAAAGTCTTAGTCATCGCTGCGCGGATTGAGGGCATCCGAAAGCCCGTCGCCCAGAAGATTGAATGCGAGCACGGTCATAACGAGGGCAAGGCCGGGCGCGAGCAGGTACCACCAGGCCGTGTCGAAGGTGTTGACTGCGTCGCCGATCATCGCTCCCCATGAAGGAGTCGATGGGGACACCCCAACTCCAAGGAAGGACAGCGCTGCCTCAAAGAGCACATTCGACGGGATGATCAACGTCGCGTAGACGATGGTCGGGACCACCAGATTCGGCAGCAGCTCGCGGGTAATGATCCGGAAGTTGGACGCCCCGATCGAGCGGGCGGAGTCGACAAAGTCCTTCTCTCGCATTGACAGGACCTGGCCGCGTATTAGTCGCGCCGGGTACGTCCATGTGACGAGAGCAATTACAGCGATCACAGTTGTGATCCCCGGCTGAATAAGGCCGCCTGCGCAACCGTCGCCGAATGAACACGCCGACGACAACCCGATCGCCAACATCAGGATCGGGAACGAGAGCAGGACGTCAATCAACAGGCGCGAGACCACGGTGTCGACCCAGCCCCTGTAATAGCCAGCCAGGACCCCAAGCGAGACGCCAAGGACGGTAGCGATCAGAGTCGAGGCGAAGGCAACAACTAGAGCAACCCGTGACCCGTAGATCGTCCGCGCGAGGACATCTCGGCCGAGGCTGTCAACGCCTAATGGGTGTGACCCTGAAGGACCAGCTGGGAGCCCCGCCTCATCCAGAGCATTGGTGTCCAACTTATTAGGGGCCGGAAGCCCTAAAGCCTTGACGAGCAGCGGCGCTGTGATCGCGACCAAGATCAAAAGCACAATGAACCCAAGGGAAGCAAGCGCGAAGCGATCCTTCTTCAGCCGGCGCCAAAAGAGTTGCCAAGGAGTTCGAGCTACAACTACCTCGGGGTGGCCAATCTCCCCGGCGTCGAAAGCCTCCTCAAGCAGACTGCCAGTTCCCATTCGCGGAGCCTATTGGCATTGCCGGAAGCAGCAAACTGGCCTGTCCACCTTTACCCTCCAGCGAACACGCCCTGGTAGCTCAGCTGGATAGAGCGACTCCCTCCTAAGGAGTAGGCCGCAGGTTCGAATCCTGCCCAGGGCACTGAAGTCGGTTGACCGCGCTAGCGGTCGTCGCGATCCGGATGAACGTCGTCAATTGTGGTCAGCGCCGTAAACGGCGCGCCAGCGGCAGCCTCAAGCGCATCGCCACCACCTGCCAAGCGGTCAAGTACTGCGATCACCCCGACTACTTCGTAGCCAGCGTTCTGTATGACTTCAATCGCCTTGACTGTTGAACCGCCAGTTGTAACGACGTCTTCAACCATCAAACACTTTTCGCCTTGAACAAGGTCCGGGCCTTCGATCTGCTTGCCAGCGCCGTGGTCCTTTGGCTCCTTGCGAACAAAGAAAGCCTTGGCATCAGCACCACCGGCAAGTGCAGCGCAGGCGATTGGGTCAGCGCCCATCGTCATGCCACCCACAGCTGTCGCTCCCCTCAGCTCCGCCTCCGCAGCAACCAGGCGACCGAGCGCGATAAATCCGCGCGGCTGCATGATCGCCTTCTTGGCGTCGATCAGATAGGTGGACTTACGCCCACTGGCGAGAGTGAAGTCTCCTCGGAGCAGCGCGTGCTCGCGGAGTTCTTCGATTAGTACTTGTCGGTCAGCTTCTAGGTCAGCGCTCATACGCTGGATCCTGCCACGACTACCAGAAGACTGCTATCCACTCGCCCAGCTTGATGCGGTTGTAGATGTGAACTGCTGACGGAACCCAAGTGCGCAAGCAGCCGTGGCTTGCAGCGTAGGTGGGAAGTTCGACATACCCGTGAACCGCGTATCCGTTGTGGAAGTAGGTGGAGTAGACCATCCCGTGGCCGTTCGTACCAGGCTCACGCATGTAGAACCTGTACTTACCTAGAACGGTTGGAGTTGAGGGCTTGCCGGAGCTGATCGGGTGGATTTCGAGAGCCTTCGTACCGTTGTAAAAGGTCAAGACTTGCTTCGATAGGTCCGCTTCAAGGTGCTCACCCAGATTGGGGTAGCGGGCGTGGATCCCACCCTGCCCAATCTGCAGGAGGTGGTAGATCCGCTGAGAGGGCGTCTCGATGCGACTCATTCGGTTCACCTTGCGGAATGCGAGAACTGCCTTGCCTGTGCCGGCGCCGTAAGTACTGCCGTGGGGTGCGTAGTAGCCCTTACCGCGGAGCATCGCTAAGAGGATGCTGACTCCAGTTCCCCGTGATCCAAAGCTGGACGCAAGCCGGTAGACGGTTGGTCCACCAGCTGACTTGCTGAAGGCATCAGCGAGACCGCTTGCAGCATGCTCGACCTTCCATGTGATCTTGCCGGACTTCCAAATGTTCGTCCTGTAGCTGAAGACGGCCGAGGAGCAGCCCTGGCTTGTGGAAGTAACTGTGCTGGAACGAACCTGTCGGCCGCCAACGAACACCTTCACTGCTAATGGATCCCCTCCAAGCGAGGCTCCGTTGATACGCCCGTAGAACCTGAGGCGCTCACCGGCGGCGCTGTAGTCGCGGCCCTTATACCTGTAGGCCCCGGCTACACCAAGCGTCAAATTGGGAGTTGGGAGGGAGCTAGTCCTGGCCCGGCTGCAGACTGCCTTGGCGGTGGTTGCCGAAGAGGTTGCAGGCGCTAACGCCAGCAAAACCGTTGCAGCCAATGTCGCGCCAACAAGTGCCTTATGCGTCTTCATGGAAAGAGCTTACGCGCGGCGGACGATGATCACGGAGATAGCCATGCACGCGGCTATCCCAATCGCAGCCAAGAGCAGGATGCTCTGGGCTGGAAGCTTCTGAATCGTGCCAAAGGCGATCGCGTTATTGAATGAGTGGAGGGCAATCCCTGGCAGCAGCGACCCGCTCCACGCTCGAAGCAGGCAGAGGACAACAGCGAGCACGGCAAGCGGGACGAGCAGCGCAACCGGAGTACCGCTTGCGTGCAGCAGGCCGAAGAGGACACTGGAGACAACGATGCCTGCCACCAGCCCCCATTTCTTCCAGAGCAAGGGGAAGAGAAATCCGCGGAACATGAACTCCTCGCAGAGGGGTGCGATCACGGTGATCATGAATGCGCCAGTCGTCCAGAGGAGCGGTGACTCGTTAACCCCTAAATCCTTCGTTATCGACTGGTGCTCGTGGATGTGAACCAACTTGCTCCATGCCGCGCTGAAAGCGACAAACGCCACCCAAGCGCCTAGCGCGACAAGGACGGTCTTGCCCTTGGCACCCACATTGGTGAACCCAAAGTCACCTGCCTTAAGTCGTTGGGACCGCATCAAGAGAGCGATAATTGGACCCAGAACAAAGCCGGCATCCTGCGCCACTGTCGCCCCGAGCAGAGCAACTGGATCCTTCAACGACACATGCGACCCAGATGCCGCTCCGATTGCCTTCACAAGGAGCATCCACGCCAAGCCACCAAATAGCCCGAAACCGAAAGTGATCACAGCGGCCAACGGAATTGCGACCAATGGCCAATCTGGGAGCTGACGCCGCTTCTCTTGAAAACCAGGCATTGCGGGGAGGATCCCACCCGGCGGACTTGAAGGAGTCCACGGGTAGAATCAGCCCTAATAGGGACTTCCTTGCGAGTCCCCATACTCGCCACCAATGAGCAGACACACACGACAGCAGAGACAAAAGCGCACAGGCGGTAATTCACTGATGCGCGTCGGTCTTGTGCTGGGCTGCATCGGACTCTTTGCAGTGTTCGGTTGGATCGCTTGGACTGCGGCCAAAGCACCAACGATTGAGACACTCAAGCCAACCGAACCTGGTGCCACATCGGTCGTTTACGCAGCTGACGGGTCTCGACTTGGCTTCATCTCGACGGTGATCCTCAGAAGTCCGATCGCGGAAAGCGACATTCCCAAGCAGATGGGTCAGGCAACTGTGGCGATTGAGGACCGACGCTTCTATCAACACAAGGGAGTCGACTACGAAGGAATCGTTCGCGCTGCCATGCGCAACGTGACTTCGGGCAAGACCCTGCAGGGCGGCTCCACTTTGACGATGCAGCTTGCTCGCAACCTCTACATCCCTGGTGAACGAAGCCAGAAGTCACTTGACCGAAAGATCAAGGAGGCAAAGTGGGCGCTCGAACTTGAAAGCAAGCACTCAAAGTCGTGGATTCTTGACTCGTACATGAACGATGTTGCCTACGGCACTGTCGGGGGACAGACAGCTGTCGGGATCGAAGCTGCGGCACGCATGTTCTTTGACAAGGAAGCCAAGGACATGACCCTCGCCGAGTGCGCGTTGCTCGCTGGCCTTCCGCAGGCGCCGTCTCAATACAACCCGTTCACTAATCCGAAGCTCGCCACTGCTCGCCGTAATCAGGTGCTCGACTCAATGGAGAAGGCCGGGGACATCACCCAGCTTCAGGCTGCCGCTGCAAAGCAGAGCCCGCTGACAGTGCAGCACAACACCTACTTCACGAAACGTCGCGAAGGCTTCTTCTTTGACTACGTAACGCAGGAGCTCTACCGCAAGTACGGGGTTGCCAAGGTCCGCGAAGGTGGCCTCAAGATCAACACCACGATTGTTCCCAAGCTCCAAGAAGCAGGCCGCGCCGCAATCGCCGGGCAGCTGGGCCAACCTGGTGATCCGTCAGCAGCCCTCGTCTCAATGAACCCGAAGAACGGGGCAATCAAGGCGATGGTCAGCTCGGCTGACTACGGCCAGACGAAGTACAACTACGCGGCCCAAGGCCACCGCCAACCAGGTTCAACCTTCAAGGTGATGGTCCTCGTTGCCGCCCTTCGGAAGGGAATTGATCCCTTCTCAACAACCTACGAGTCCAAGGAGCTGACTCCTGGATGGCTCGATGGTTATCCGTCTTACGGTGTCTCCACCTACGCCCATTCGTATTCAGGCTCCATGAACCTTGAGCAGGCGACTCTGCAGTCGGACAACACTGTCTATGCCCAGCTCGACGCAGATGTAGGCCCAGAGCAAGTCCGCCAGACCGCGTACGACATGGGGATCAAGACCAAGCTTGATGCGTTCCCAGCAGAGGGACTCGGCGGTCTGACAATCGGCGTTACTCCCCTGGAGATGGCGAACGCCTACAGCACGCTCGCTGATGGTGGAGTGCGAGTTGACCCGGTCGCGATCACCAAGGTGACTTTCCCAGATGGGCACTCAGACAACTGGGGTGCGGTTAAGGCAACACGAGTATTTAGCGACGGAGTGGCAGCGACTGCCACCGACATCCTCCAAGCGAATGTCCAAGGCGGTACTGGTACTGCCGCCAGCTACGGATGCCCAGCCGCTGGCAAGACCGGCACAACGAGCGACTACAAGGACGCGTGGTTCGTCGGCTACACGCCCGATGTGGCGACTGCAGTCTGGGTTGGTTACGCCAATCCCCCGGTATCGATGACTTCAGTTCACGGAATCACTGTTGCTGGCGGCACCTTCCCAGCCCAGATTTGGCATGACTACATGAGCACTGCCCATGGCAACAACTGCAACTCATTCCCGTCGCCTAAGGATCCATTCTCGGGCCAGGCGGCCTTGGGTGGATTCGCCTCCAGCGGCTCGTCAAATAGCTACACGGACAATGGCTCAACTGCTGCGACCGACAAGAAGAAGAACACCAAGGGCAACTACGAAAAGCCGACCACTAAACCAACAACCGGTGGCGGTGGTGGCACTGGTGGCGGTGGGACCGGCGGTGGTGGCACTGGTGGCGGTGGGACCGGCGGTGGTGGAACCGGTGGCGGTGGCGGTGGCGCCACACCTGGCTGATCCAAACCAGTCTGCTGCCGCAGCCTGTTGGTAGTTTTGTTCTTGGATGCGGCAGACAGTCGCAGCCGAATGACTGGAGAAACGTGGCAAAGGAAGAAAAAGTTGAAATGGAGGGCACCGTCACGGAAGCCCTTCCCAACGCAATGTTCCGAGTGGAGCTTGACAACGCCCCCGAAGGCGCCGACCCAGTGCTGGGTCATGTCGCCGGCAAGATGCGGCGATTCCGCATCCGAATCAATCCGGGCGACCGCGTGAGGGTGGAGCTTTCCCCCTACGACCTGACGCGCGCGCGGATCGTCTACCGCCACAAGTAGGCAGCCTTCCCGGATGCGCGAGCTCGAACTGCTCGACGCTCTCTGGGAGATAATTACTCCCGTCACCGGCCTAGGGGAACTTGGGCCCGGTGACGATGCTGCCCTGATCCCGCTTGACGGCGCAGCTGTCGTCAGCGTTGACCAGACAGTCTCCGGAGTCCACGCTGACTCCCGCTTCGTGACCCCTGCTGACTTCGGTTGGCGGTCGGTCGCGACGGCTCTCTCAGACCTCGCAGCCATGGGCTGTGAGGCCAAAGCTGTGCTGATTGGCCTGACCTACCCCCCCGACTTCACTTCCGAGGACATGAAGGCGCTCGCCGAAGGCGCAAACTCTGCGACAGCAGAGGCTCGAGCGAGAATCTTCGGCGGCGATGTATCTACTGGCCCCACCCTGTCCACTGCCGTGACAGTAATCGGATCCGCCCCGACCGGGCTAGAGCCAGTCACTCGTTCAGGAGCGAAAGTCGGCGACCGGATTGGTGTCACAGGCACTCTCGGAGCATCAGCTGGCGGTCTTGAGCTGTTGCGCGCTGACGCAACTGATCCAGACGGATACCGGTATCGCCGCCCGTCAGCTCTAATCGCTGAAGGCATCGCCTTAGCGGGAGCCGGAGTCAGTTCGATGATCGATATCTCCGACGGAATCGCTACCGACGCAGCGCACCTTGGGAGGGCGAGCCACGCAAGCCTTGCGATCGACCTTGAGCTCTTGCCGGTGGATCCAATCTGCCGCCGTGCTGCTGAGCTTCTCGGTGTTCCTGCCGCCGACCTTGCCGCAACTGGTGGTGAGGACTTTGAACTCCTCTTCACTGCCCCCGCCGCTGCCGTGGAACTGATTGAAAAGTCAGTTCAGCGCCCGATCTCGTGGATTGGCGATGTGGTTGAAGGCGACGCCGGAGTCGCTCTAAGTAAGCAGGGCCTCAGCGGCTGGGAGCACTAGCGCCGGTCAAGCATTGACTCGGTGCCGCCAAGCGAGCCTGGGCCTGCATAGGTGATCGGTCCTCTAGTTACGAAGTCATTCGGCCCGCCGGCATGACCTCGCAGAACAAGAACTGCCGCGCCAATGAAGAGGCCGGCGAGGAAAGTTGTGATTACACCCCCGATTACCCCGACTGCGCCGCCTGAGAACTGAAGGACAACAGCCCAGAGCAATGCGAGCGGGCCCATTCCGAAGGCGATC